>JAYVQZ010000184.1:0-31430 GCA_043776735.1 Deltaproteobacteria bacterium
TCCGGCACTCCCACGGCGATAACGGCTCAAGCAACTTATACGGTTACGGCATCCAATAGCGGGGGAAACACCAGCGTTGGCCTGGTGCTCACCGTAAGAGACATTGCCCCTTCTGGTCTTACCTATTCGACTAAACCAGCAAACTATGCGAATGGGGACACCATCACCAACAACACGCCCTCAGCTAGCGGAGGGGCCATCCTTAGCTATTCGGTTAGCCCCGCGCTTCCCCAAGGTCTGGGTATTAGCACCACCACAGGAGTCATCTCGGGAACTCCCACAGCGATCGTAGCGCAGACGATTTATGCCATTACAGCCAGCAATTCGGGAGGGTCCACCAACTTTGATCTTACGATGAAGGTGACCCCAGCAATTCGCAAAGTGATTGTCGTGACCATGGAGAATCGCCAGACGAGTGAAATTTATGGAAATACGACTGCAGCGCCTTATCTTAATAATACAGTGATGGCACAATACAAATACGCCACCAACTACAACAACCTAGTTTCCCCAAGCGAACCCAATTACGTCTGGATGGAGGCCGGGACGAGCGCCTTTTCGGATTACACGTTCACGTCAAACGCGAACCCTAGCGCTTCGAACAGCACCTCATCCACTTCCCATTTAACTAGTCTCTTAACTCACGCAGGAAAAACCTGGATGTCTTATCAAGAAGATATCGATTCTACATTAAACGGGGGATGCCCCATCCTTTCCAACGCTTCAACGCCTTTTTATGCGCCAAAGCATAACCCTTTTATTTTTTTTCAAGACGTTTCAGGTAGCCCACCAAGCTCGAGCAATGCTGCCTGCGCCAGTCATCATGCGCCGCTTACTCAACTTCAGTCGGCCATCAATTCAAATACGCTTGCCGACTATGTGTTTATTACGCCAAACCTATGCAATGACATGCACGGTGCCGGAGGGTGTCCGGGATCAGGAACCCTAGATAGCAACACTACTTTGGGGGACAACTTTCTTCAAACCGCCCTAATTCAATCTCTTTTGGCTTATGCCATGGTTCCTTCCAACCATACGGTGCTTATCATTCTTTGGGATGAGGCCTTTGGCACCCTGGTTCCGTTAATGGTGCTGGCACCTACAACAAGGCTCGACCTAACAACAGGGCATTCGGACACTTCTTTTTACACGCATAGTTCTTTTGTCCGATCTTTGCAGCTGATCTATCAAGTAGATCCCTCTGCCACCGATCCTATTACTGGCAATCCCTACCCGTGGCTCGGCCATGCCGGCGACAACGGCGTAAACGATTTCACAACCTTCTTCGGAAACCACCAATTCCCTTAGTAGGCTAAAAGGGATCGACCAGCATGAAACGACCGGACTGGGGATCAAAGAGGACATTGGCGTGCAGGCCGATGTCGTAGATCGAAGTTAGGCCCGATAACCTCATGGTATAGGCGTGGACTGTGGGGTGACTGATGTCTTCCTCCACCGCTGAAATGGGGAAACCTGCAGACACTAAATCGCTTGCAAAAACGTCAAGCCGCCTGTTGAAGTCCTTCACCACGGCCCGATACTTTTCTGGGCTTTCCTCTTTTAAAAGATTGAGAACCTCTAAAAGGGAGAACCCCTTAAAGTCTTCAAGCCTCATCACAAGTTTTCCACCGTCGGTTTTTTTTACCTTCACCACTTCCAAGGTCTCTGTGGGATTGTGTCGCGTGGCTTCGGCGAATCGTTTTAGATAGGCTAAGTCCCTCTGGTATTTTTCAGCACTCAGGTTTTCCGTCGAGTGGGGATCCATTAGCCGATAGAGCTTCACTACGGACGTCCTGCCCCGGGGAGAGGTGAGGCGAATGACATAGGCTGAGCTCCCTTTTCCAAGCAGAAAAGCCCGCGTTCCTGGCTTAAGATTGAGACCTTCCAGCCCATATGCCTTAAAATCTTCTGGCTCAACGAGGGTTCCCTGTTGAAAAAGCCCCCAGCTTTGCCGACTAAGCTCGGGAAGTAATTGGACGCAGGGGACCGTCTGACGCTCATGCGCGTAGGACGAAATTCCGAGGAGCCAGAGTAAAATGAGATAAGATCCCAAGAAGCGGCCCTCTGGTCGTGCATAAATATAAGATGGTTGGATGGATTGCCAGGTCGCCCTTGGCAATTTACCTTCCTCCTAGCAAATACTCAATCCGCTGTGTCCTAACAGCTGGCAGAATGGTGACCGAAATGGTGAACGGATCGATGCGGCCAAAAAAACAGTTCATACGCCGACTTCTTGTCGACTGGTCTGCACCAATCACCTTTGCCTTTGTGGCCTTGGCCCTAGGCGGTGCCTATGTAGCCAAGAACATCGACCTGAAACTGTCCCTGGTCGACCTGCTCCCCCAAAATCATCCCGGGGTTGTCAAATTTAACAAACTCACCGAAATCGTGGGTGGCGTGGGCTACATGGAGATTGTGATCCACGCGGAGGATGGGAAATCGCACCTTAAAATTGCCCCTGCCTTGGTTGCAGAATTTAAGAAAAGCCCCATGGTGCGTAGCGCTTTTTTTGACCGCGAGGAGCACTTCTTTTTAACCCGGGCACTTTACTATGGGGATCTTTCTAAATTGAAGGATCTTCAAGTCAAAGCGGAAAAAGGAATCACAAAGGCGAAGCGAAAATTCTTCGACCTTGGCATTTGGGGAGACGAGCCTAAGGAAGAGCCCGCCTCAGTCCTCACTCCCGAATTAAAAACCTTTGCGGAACGGGCCTCAACTAGCCGCCCCCAATTGACGTCAAAGGACGGTAAAGACCTTTTACTGCTACTCAAGCCAAATTTCGACTCGCTCGACATGGTTCGTAGCCAAGAACTGGTGAAACTGACCGAAAAAATCCTGCGCGAAAAGGTGAAGGCGCCGCTCAGTTACCGATTGGCCGGTCGCTATTACAGCAAAGTACGTGATGCGGAGATTATTGATCGAGACATCGTAGTTCTTGGTCTGCTCTCAAATATCGTAATGGCAGTCATTCTGCTTTTGTATTTCCGAAGCGTTCGAGCGGTTATTTCGATCTTTATCCCCGTTGTGCTAGGGCTTGGAGTCGCCACTTTGGCTACCTGGGCCGTAATCGGCCACATCAACCTGATTACCGGTTTCTTAGTGGGAATTATTTCTGGTGTGGGATCTGACTACGGCATTCACATGCTCTGGCGCTTACGTTTGGAACAACGAGAGCCCTCAGGGCCAGATCCTGATCCGCTTTGGCGAACCCTTGCCACCAGCGGATGGGCAAATTTTGTGACCATCATCTCCACGGTCCTTTGTTTTCTCTTTATGTGCGGCAGTTCGTTCCGTGTCTTTTCGGAGTTTGGTTTCATTTGTGCGGTCGGATTATCGGCTATTCTTTTTTCGAAACTAGGTTCTTTCTACTGGACCTCAAAGCTTCTGGGCCTTGAGAAGATTATGGCCGAAGGAAAGTACCCGTTTGCGGATACAGAACTTCCCGTGCTTGCGGGAAAAAAGCCCTTCCTCCTTTCGTTGGTGCTCACGGCTCTACTCATTTGCTTGGCTCCTAAGGTGGGGTTTGAATTTAACTTCGAAAAAATGATGCAGCATTCCGCCGATGTGGCTGCCACCAATACGTTGATCGCTCAGATTTATAACCGGTCTGCAGATCCTTCCGCGTTTGCTACCGATTCCAAAGCGCAGGCCTTGGAGATAGAAAAGTACATCAAGGACAAATACATGCCGCACACGGTGCAAAGCATCATCAGCGGAGCCAGTATTGTCCCCGACGATCAGCAGCTAAAAGCGCCGATTCTAGCTCACATGAGAGACCTCATCCGTCCCATCCGGGATAAGCAGATCACCGAGGCCATGGGCGTTCCTGCTTCGGCGATCCGAACGTGGGTCAATGCGGCTCCGTTTACCTTTGCCGACGTGCCCATCTACATTCAAGAGGCGCTTAGAGGGACCAAACAGGCCGGCTATCTCATATACGTCTACCCTGAGGAGGCGCTAAACAACGGTCCCTCTGTGGCCAAGTTTTCGGCTTTCATCAAAGACGTTGAGTCTAAGTATCCCGAGATCATCAGCGGTTCAGACGTTGGGATTTTTTCCGATATCTTAGACCTGGTTAAAAGAGACGGGATCATCATTTTGTCTCTTATTCTAATTTGCGTGGGTATTTTCATTTGGATAAACCTGCGCAATTTCACTGAAGCCGTTCTCTGCTACGTGCCGTTTATTCTCTCTCTTCCCATGGGGATTGGCCTGATGGCTATCTTCGGTGTCCAATTTAATATTTTTAACACCGCTATTTTGCCGGCCCTAGTGGCGGTAGGAATTGAGATCCCAATCCAGCTAATGCAAAGAGCGCGCGAGGTGAAATCAGGTTTTAAAGCGGTAAGAGACGTGTCCGTGAGCTTGCAGCTCTCGCTGCTGACCACCTTCATCGGCTTTGGCACTCTAGTCTTCACCCGTGCAGGGGTACTCAAGAGCCTAGGTTGGATTTCACTGCTCTCTATCGCGGCCATCTGGTTTATCGGGCTGTTTGTTCAACCCGCAATTTTGGAACGCTATTACCGGCGCCCTCAGAAGGCCAAATACAAAACAGGCGATGAAGAGGTCACTGCGTAATAGATGCCCCCCAGATTTAGCAGGCGCTTTAATTTATTCTCTGGGACCGAGGGTTCGGCAGGCCCAACTACTCTGTGAAACAGGTTTCCAGGGCCAACCTAGGCGAACTGGGTGGCTTTGGGGCTTACTCTAAAACTGTCTAACGGGGAATCCAATTTGCTACGTATTTCTCCACTGGACGGAGGTGTCGCGGCCCCAACTTCGAGCGGCCAGAAATATCCTTAGGAACTTTTCTGCCGTTGAATATTTTTTGGATTTAAAAAGATCATTCAAAAAAATCCGGAAACCGGTTGGTTGCTACTCTTAGTGATTGCATGCAATTAACCGATCGCAGGCACGGGCTTTCGGAGCGTAGACACGGGCAGAAAGACAAGAAGGCAAATCGGTTGGATAAAAATCAACTAGGAAGTGCCAACGCTGGTCTTGCACTTGGCAAAGAAAATCACCAGTGTGGAGAAAATGCCCGACTTATCGAGCGGAGTGAGAGCTCTAGCAGGTCGGCGCAAGACCCCTCATTGCTCGGCGATGGAGCACTTAGGTTAAGGGATGCCCCCGCCCAACTGCCGGAGGAAAGATCGGTCGAATCCCTACCGCCCGAACTTCCCTCATTTCTTCGTTTGGGCAGCCGCAACTCCCCTGAGTTCTGCCAGCATACGTTGAATGTCCTCGGGTAGCGCAAAACCACCACTTCCGGTGTAGCCAAAGAAGATCGACGCTTCATAGGCGTCATAACAGGAACGTGCTACCGGACTATGGGGTCGTTGGCGAATGCATGCCTCGTAAAAAAGCTCATGCCACGGTTCGCTCTGCAGTTCCCCTAAGACCTCATAGGACTTTCCTAGAAGGTAGAGAGCTTCCGGGGAGAGGGGGCCCTGAGGGGCAATGCGAAGTTGCTCGTGAAGCAATGCGGTGGCCCTTAGATAAAGAACGTCCGCAGAACGATCCACGGGAAAGCGCTGCATTACTTTGGCCTCATCGATCAACTTCTTCGCTTTTCGGTGAAGCAACGCTTCGGTGTCCGGCATCTTTCCTTTTTCCTTTTTCCAGGAGGCAATCGAGGTTGTCCAATCCACGGTGTTCTGCGCGATGAACTGGGGAGGGTTTACTTTAGCGGCAGCGTTGAGAACGCCCATCGCCCGATCCGGGTCGTCCTTTACCCGAACGGCCAGAGTCAGCCCCTGCTTAACAGCCCGGTTCCAATCCAAGGGGCGCGCCTTGGAAAAGGCTTCGTCAGCCGCTAGAGCGGAAAGGCTATCGATTGCCGCATCAAATTGTCTAGTGGCCGCCAAAAGTTGTGCCTTCTCAAAGGCAGTTAACGATTCCACTTTTGGACTTAAATTCAAACTCGGAAAATCCGGGCCGTTAGAACTCCGGCTGTGGCAAGCGATACAATAACCGGTTGTAGTCCTTAAGATTCCTTTCCCGTACTCAACGTGCCCTTCTTTGATGGCCCGATAAGCCCTTTTGGTTTCATGTTCAAAAAGTCCTTGAACAAACGTTAGCGTCGGATCCGAGTCGGGAGGAAGAATTGATTTCCCCCCAGGCACCATCCCAATGCCGTGAACTAACTCGGATAGTTTTTTTGTGTTTTTTGCCAGGACTTCCGTGTCTCCCGTTGTGTTTCTATGGATCTCCGGAAGCAAATCATTGAGAACGCCAGCAAGTTCTTGCATGCGCTCATTCCATTTTTTGAGCGCTCCATGACCGCTATTTGAAAACACAAAGAACGACAGTAGTAAGACCGGAATTAGATTCCTCATGCTCGAGCGCCTTTCTCTTTGTTTTGCCCAATCAGCGGACTGAATTTAGTCTGTACAACCTCAATGGGATGAACCACCCATATGGGAATCGGAGCCTGGCGAACCACTCGTCTGGCAATTCCACCAATCATCTCGGCCAAACCAGGCTTGGTCTGAGAAGCAATCGCCACCACGCCAGTTTTGAACTTCTTCGAGAAGGCTAGGATGGCATCTACTGCGTAGATCGGCTTTTCGCTGAGAGTAAACTTTGCCGTAACCCCATTCTTCTTAATCTCGCTGATCCAGGCCTTACCTAACGCCCTCTTCTCCCGGGTCATCTCGCCCGACATTTCTTTGATGAGCTTTTGAATCCGCGTGGTAGGCACGGCCATGTCCCGAAACGAAGGGGTCAGGTACTCCATGTGATGGAACAACTGGATACAAGCGCCCGAGGCTTTGGCAAATGCTTCTACCTTAATAAGAGCACTCTTTGATTTGTCGGAAAAATCGGTGGGGAAAACAATGTTTTTTAAAGGGGTTACTAAATCCGTCTTTGGCTGCACCAACATCAGAGGAATCGGAGAGCGAAGTAAAAGAGTTTCGGCGAAACTTCCTAAAAAAAACCGGTCCAACCCTTTTCGCGAATGAGTGCTTACGATGATGAGATTGGCATTTTCGATTTCGGCAAAACCAATTAACTTCTCGGCTTCACTTCTCACCGAGGCCTCGTCGGATAAAAGAATTTCGCACCGATCAATGGACTTAACTCCAAACGACTTTACCCATTTTTCTAGCTTCCTTTTTAAATTAGACTTTTCGGCTCGGTATTTGCGTCCGTCATAAACCTGCATCGTCGGATGAAAGAGGAAAGGAATGGGGCTGAGCACGTACGTCGGAACTACTTCGGCATTCAAAGTGGCACTTAGATTATTGACCATCTTTGCAGACTTTTTTTGCAATGAGGCATCCTCACCATAAAGATCTACCGCCCAAATTAATTTCACTTTCGACATCGTCACCCTCCAAAATTTCGTAGCACTACTATATTTCAAAGCATGCGCCATGCCATTTTTAAGTTCAGGCATTTATTGATATAATTCAGCAACTCAACGTGCCACCGCGGTTAGATCGAGACAATTAGTCTCACCAGGCGGCTCACGCCACTTTTTCGCGCGGTAGAACAGTCCTTTTGCACGTACTAATGTGCGGCCAAGGTTTCAGAAACTTCCTGGGCAAAGTCACCTTCGTTGGCATCCTCACTCACCCAACCATACTCACGTTCCTTTCGATACAAGGTACGTCGATTCATGCCCAAGATCTGAGCGGCCTTGTCTTTTCGTCCCCCCGTCTTTTCCAGTACCAAACGAATAAATCGCTCTTCGAGCTGGCTCAACGTAGGGAAGTCTCTGCTGAGGGCTCCTAGGGCACGTTCCGGATTTTCCGCCTCGCCATCAGGAATATCGGCGGCCTCAATCATATCGCCAGCGCAAAGGACCACAGCCCGTTCGATCACATTTTCAAGCTCTCGAACATTGCCGTCCCAACGCAAACCAATCAATTTTGAAAGGGCTGCTTTGGTGAACCCTTGCACCCGCTGCCCGTCTCGTCGGACATTGGCTGCCGCAAACTTATTAAGAAAGTGCTCTGCCAGCAGCGGAATGTCATCGGCCCGATCTCGAAGCGGAGGAATGACGATGGGGATAACACTCAATCGGTAGAAGAGATCTTCCCGAAACCGATCTTCACGAATGGCTGCTTTGAGATCTTTGTGTGTCGCCGCAATGACACGAACGTCGACGTCGGTAAAATTATTATCTCCCACCGCGCGAATCTTTCGCTCTTGCAACACTCTGAGCAACTTGGCCTGAAGCGGAGGGCTCATGTCGCCAATTTCATCCAAGAATAACGTGCCTCCCTCGGCCTCTTCGATGAGCCCCTTTTTACGAGCATGGGCGCCGGTGAAAGACCCTTTGGCATGTCCAAAAAGTTCCGATTCTAACAAAGTCTCCGGAATGGCCGTGCAATTTATGGCAATGAACGGTTTGTCCGCTCTAGGACCTAACGAGTGAATCGCACGCGCCACCATCTCTTTTCCCGTACCGCTTTCCCCTTGGATAAACACGTTGGCCGTAGAGTGGGCCACGCGTGAAACCAAATCAAAAACACCCCGCATGGCTGTGCTCTTGCCGAGCATGTCGTGCAGGCTCCTGGTCTTGGATACCTGCTGGCGAAGAAGCTGGTTGTCTCTAGCTAGTCGGCGCCTTACCATGGCGTGTTCAATAATTGCGCTAAGCTCAGCTAATTTAAACGGCTTTACGATATAGTGGTAAGCCCCTTTTTTCATCGCTTCAATGGCCGTATCAATACTGGCAAACGCTGTAGCCAAGACCACTGGCAATTCCGGCCTTTCAGTTTTCAATGCGGCCAAAAACTGCATGCGGTCCAACTGGGCCATCATGATGTCGGAGATAACAACATCGACCTCTTCCCCTTTGATTATTTCAAAAACCCCGCCAGGGCGCAGCGCTTTGACGGCCTCCACCGCAGAGGAAAAGCAGGTTACCGCGTAGCCTTCTTTGCCTAGAAAATCTCGCAACAGACCACGCAAATCGCGGTCATCATCTACCACCACTACATGTCCCTTGGGCCGGCTCGACGTCATACTTACCTCTGATTTTAGACAATTACTTTGGGTCATTTCAGCTTTCCATGGGACATTTTGTCTCACTCATTCACTAGCCTATATTCCACGGGAAGGCATTCCTTAGGCGGCGCCAGCTTATTTAAAATAGACTTTAGAACGGTTAAGGAAAACGGCTTTGCCAGATAATGGGCTGCCCCTGACTTAAGCACCTCCTTCTTTTCTTCGTGGTTTGCAGCTCCTGTAAAAAGCAATACGGGCACCTTGGGAAAACCTCGTTGAACCGCGCCCAGAAAGTCCATTCCGCTCATTGGGCGCATTCTCAAGTGGGTGATAATGGCCGATGGCGGAGACCCCAACGCTGTATTCAATGACTTTAAAGCCTCAGCCCCAGAAGCGTAGGCCGCAACAACATAACCCTGCGACGAAAGGAAATCGGAAAGAAGGTTCCGCATGGAAACTTCATCATCGACAATCATAACGCACGGTCTTTTCATCGCGGCATTCCTTCTTTCCGTGTGCTAAAAAGCAGAAAACGTGCCAAAGAACTGAGTTTCGAATAGTTGGTGTTCGTTTTGCAGATCACGAAGCAGAAAATAGTAGGTTTGAAACAAAGCCATTTTTTGAGGTTTGGACAAAAATGTCTCTGTCGATGAAAAGCGTATTGAACGAAGCCACCTTTGAAAGCCTGTTGAACTCCGCACCCGATGCGATGATCATCGTGGAATCTGCGGGCAAGATCCTTCGCATAAACACCCAGGCGGAACGCTTTTTCGGCTACTCGAGCTTGGAACTGGAGGGCCAGCTTATTGAAGTGCTTCTTCCCCCACGCTACCGAGGAAAACATCCAGGACAGCGAAAGGGCTACTTTGCCGCTCCTCACGTTCGCCCCATGGGAGCCGGGCTGGAACTTTTCGGCCAGCGCAAGGATGGCACCGAGTTCCCCCTAGAGATTAGCCTTAGCCCTCTTCGCATCCACGGTGAGCTCCTGGTGCTAAGTGCGATTCGTGATGTGTCAGCACGAAAACAGATTGAACGGGAACTTAAACAGGCGAGAGAGGCAGCCGATGCGGCCAACCGTGCCAAAAGTGACTTTTTAGCAAACATGAGCCATGAGATTCGAACTCCCTTGGCGGGAATCCTAGGCTATGTGGAAATGCTGGCTCATTATTGCCAAACGGAGGAGGAACGGAAAGACTACGCTGCAAAAATAAAACGAAATGCGGACAACCTCACCGATCTCATTAACGATATTTTAGATCTGTCCAAAGTGGAAGCGGGGGCGCTAAAGATCGAACAGTTTTGTTTTTCCCCTCTTGTGGAGTTTGAAAACATAATTTCCTTATTAGAAGGATCGGCTCAACAGAAGGGGATTACCATTGAGACCCGCTTTGAACGACCGTTCCCCCCCAAAGTAATCTCGGATGTCACACGCTGGCGCCAGGTTCTTATCAACGTGCTTTCCAACGCCATTAAATTTACTGAAACGGGGACAATTACTGTCACAGGGAGAGCAACAAGGAACCCCCATCCCACCAAAGATTTTTTGAGCTTTGAGGTAAAAGATACTGGATGCGGTATTGCAACCGAAGCCCAGTCCCACCTCTTTCAGCCCTTTGTGCAGGCAGATAGTTCTACCACCCGAAAGTATGGGGGAACCGGACTTGGATTGGCACTCTCGCGACGGTTGGCCCGAGCGCTAGGAGGAGATCTCGTATTGACGGAAAGCGTTCCGGGCAAAGGTAGTATTTTTACCTTTACCCACCAGTTAGCGATCCCTGAATCGGCCGCAGTCGAATTGCCCAGTTCGTTAAAGGCCGAGAAGGAAGAAGCGGTTAGCTCTAAAATTCGCCTGGATGGGAAACGGATCTTGTTGGCAGAAGACCGAGCGGACAATGAGGAGTTGATCACTCAATTCGTTACAAGAGCAGGGGCCACGGTGGAGGTGGCCCACAATGGAGCAGAGGCTGTCGCTTTGGCCAATTCCGATAGCTATGACGTCATCTTGATGGATTTACAAATGCCCGTAATGGACGGGTATGCGGCAACACGGAAACTACGAATGGACGGCTCGAAGCTCCCTATCATTGCCCTTACCGCTCATGCCATGCACGAGGAAAAAGAAAAGTGCTTAAAAGCCGGGTTTACGGACTTTCTCACCAAACCCATTGATGTCGCAGCGTTGCTGGAAACGATAAAACGGCTTTCCCGCTAGAAAACCAGTTCCTAGCCCAGGTCATCAAACTCCAAATAGAACTCGTTTAGCGGCACAAGAATGTCTTTCGTCCCATCCTCTCCCGTGGCCAATGCGGTGACAGGAGTTCGCTCCTTAAGTGGCTTTTCATCGCTGCGATCGGGAATCTGTACGACGACGAAGGGCTTGCTTTCTATTAGCTTGGCAAGCTTTACGTTTTTCACCTCAGCCCCCAACACCTGATCGAAACTAGGTTTCCCACTGATAAAATGGGCGAGGTATGCCTGGCCCCAGGCTCCAAACAAAATATATTTGCTCGTCTGAGGTGGTTTGGTAGCAGCATCCAACTTTTTGAAATAGATCACCTTCTTTATCAAGACCGAGCTCGAACCGAATTCAATGCCTCCGCGCTCAAAGTGCCCACGGACTAACGTCGCCGCAAAAGAAGTTGGCTTTTTTACCATGTCGGGAAGAACGAACCGTTGGGGAACCAGGGTGTAGAGTCGCTGTTCTGGATGATCCTTTTGGTCCTTGATAAAAAGCGCCTTGGCTTCTGGTTTCAGTTCCACTTCAAGAATCACCTGATAGTCGTGCGGCGAGTGGAACATGGGGAGGTGGGAAAGGTAGATCTTTTCCCGCCCAAAAAGTAACATCCCATGAACTGCCGCCGGATCTCCAAGAGCCACGGCGGAAACTTGAATCATCAGACACAATGCAATAGCATTCTCATTTAAAACCTCACTCTTTTCCTTTTAAACACACCTCACGAGCGCCATCGTCAACCCTTAGCGTTTTTCGACGACAGTAGTCTCGAACCGTTGGCCGAGCCGCTCAAAGTCCGGACGAATTTCCAAACGAAGTTTTTTCGACCTGCGGTTCACGGTTACCACCGGCTGCACGCCCAGGAAGTGAACGAAGGAGCCCATATTTTCAAGACGCATGCTAAATCCGCAGCTCGTTGACTCGGGGAGGTGGTTATAACACTCAAAAACCGTAATCTTATACCGAGCGGCACTGTTCTTCGTCCCCGTAGACAAACGATTCTCCAAAAACATATCGCCGTTCTCTTCAAACAGTTTTATGCCCAGTTCCTTTGTGAAGAAATGGTCCTTAAAAACAGGGGAAACATCGCTGTAGAATCCCCCAACGAGGTCGAGAAATTGTTTCTGATTCATCTCGTCAGCGGTGGCGCTTTTTCCAAGAAATGCCGCTACCACGATAAGTGCGGCGCTTAGTAAAAACCCTTTATCAAAATGAGAATGTTTGTTCATTTCCTATTCCTTCAAATGATTCGTGAATTAAACTTCACGCCATGCGTTATATTTATTATTTTCATAAAGGTAAATATTATTTTTATTTTTGACTATAATATTTACTAAGTGGCCCCAGGAGGTCATTTGATTTATGGATAGCGTGGATTTGCGTTGGGATTTAAAAAACTTGGGCTCATTAAATGGCTTTAGTCCGTAAAGCAGGCAGCAAAACCGACTCGTTGGTTTCTCAACGCATTCTTGCCTTGCCCCCTTCTAAGGCGCAAAAACGCCAGGTACAGATTATCGAAGCGGCGATCACAGTCTTTGCTGACGTAGGGATTGAGAAGGCCACGTACGGCAAAATTGCCAAGCTTTGTCGAGTCACCAGGCCGCTCATTCAGCACTACTTCCCCGACAAAGAGAAATTATTTGAACTGGTTATCAAATACATTCGTGGCCATTTTCAGGCACTGGCCGTCGCCTGGGTAGAAAGTAGCGACCCCAAAAAGGGGCAACTAGAACCATATATTCTAAGCACGTTTCACTGGTTGGAGACCTACCCTGAGCACGTTAAGGTTTGGCTGCTTTTTTACTATCTGTCGGGACATGACGAGAAATACCGAAAAATAAATACTGACCTCGTGGGAATGGGACACGAACGAATCGCAGCAATTATCAAACACGGACATGCGGCCGGGGTTTTTCAAAGCAAAGACTGCCTGATCGATGCCAAACTTATTCAAGCCACGATCACCGGAGCCTTGGTCTCTTTGGCCACAGAGAATTTTATCTTGGACAAAAAGCTTTTCGCGCAAAAGGTGGTTACGTTCTGCCTGGGAGTGGCGAAGCGGGAAACTCCCCATTCAAAAAGACATAACCGTTAATATGGGGGAGTCACACTCGTAGGTCCTGCCGTCTGCCATTCCCCGGCCGACAACGAGCTAAAGGCACTTCGGATATCATCAGCATCCTGCTGAGTCCAACCGCGCGTACTCTCAATATTTAGTAATCGCTCTCGCATTTTGGCTGGGGTGGACTTCAACGTCCACCACTCAATGCCGTGTTTGACGACGGTTTTGGGCGAAAGCATTTCAAAACCCAGGCCGCCCCTTTTTGATTTTCGCCCTGTGACCGGGTCAATTCCTGTATAGCGAATCACTGACTGGCGGGGGCCATAGGTATAAATATAGTTTCCCTCTTCCCCAAAATACTGCGATTGGCTCGAATTCACTAAAACGTTCACGTATTGAAGTAGAATTTCTCCAAAAACCTTCGGACTAACCCCCTGCTTGATTCGCCAGTTCCGGGGCTCACTCTTGACTCCACCAAACTTCTGCATGCCGCTCTCTTTTTTGCTTAGAACATAACTATCGTCAGGCAGCCTCACATGGGGAAGAGGGAGTTCCTCTCCAAGGAAATCCTCCACCGTGAGGCGGCGCGCTGGAGCCCCTGCGGTATAACTCAACTTCTGGTCCACCAGCCTTTCGTAGGAAAGAAAGGGGTGGGAAATATTCAAAAAAACTCCCACCTGATTCCCGGCCAATCCCGATGGAGTTAACTCAAAGACTTCGACATAATTAGAATGCATCGCATTGTCCCAGTGATGCGCACTTTTTCTAAGAAAATCTAAAAATTCCCCTGGCCAATCTTTCGGGTATTCTTCGAAGGCAAAGTCTAGCCGCCTATCAATTTCGGCGTGGTACCGACCCCAGCCTTCTTCCGAAAGAGCCCGCATTATTGCCCCTTCTGCGTCCATCAACTCGCAAACCCTTTCTTTGCACTGCTTGTAGCTAGACCCGGTGAAAATGGTCCGCCCCAGGGCATCATGCGCCATGCCTTTTTCAGCCAGCGCTTTTTCGACCTGAAGGCTTCGAAAACCCGTCTGCTTGATTTCAGTACTGCGGGTGAGAAATTTTTCTGAATAGTAGGAATGGGTGACTACCCTTGTAGGATTGGTTGCGGGAGTTCCCGTGAAAGAAAGCACGTAATCCTCCACCTCGTAACGTTGGTACCAGCGCTCCTTACCAGGGATTGAGAGGCCGTTTCCTACATAACCGCCCCCGGCCCCCCCATTTTCCGGCAGGGATGCCAACAAATGCTTGCAGACTCCGGCGTTGGCTGATGGGCCAATTAAAAGTATTGGCAGGGCCACGATCCACAGTAGGGGCGCCACAAAGTGGTAGTTAGCCAAAAACCCTTCTTTGGTAGGCAAAAATAACAAAGTGAGAACTTCTACCACGCCGAGACCCGGCGCATTAATTAGGCGTAATGCGGAAACGGTTCAAGGCCTAAAGTGCCCAATCTCGCCAGTTGTGCACCGCATCATATTTAGGTACATTAGACGCCATTATGCCTTTAAAATCGTTGGGTGCCCTTCTTCTGGTCGTGGCGTTATTAACAACTTCCCATAGTTACGCAATCTCCATCGACGCTATCCCTGCCCTGGTGAAAGGAAATAATGAAGAGGTCTTAGCCGCAGAAAAGGATTCACAAGCCGCCTCAGAAGGGGTGAGCGCCGCCTGGGCTCGTCATTACCCCTCCCTGAGCGTGAAGACCACGTACCTCCATCTGGGAGACAATATTCAGCTAAAGCTGCCCACCCAGAACTTCACGGTGGGAGCCGCTACCCTGTCCTTAACGCTTCCCCCGCTTGAAATCCAAAAACAGGATGTTTTTTTCTCCCATGCCTTACTCACCCTCCCTATTTTTGCTGGCGGAAGGATCTCCGCCGGGGTCAATGCCAGTAAGGCCCAACGGGATGAGGCCAAAGCGGTCTATTCAAAAACGAACGAAGATAAGGTCCAAGAGGCGTTGCACCGGTATTTTAGTGTCCAACTCGCTCGTGAAGCCATGGGCATCCTTGCCCGGATGAAAGCTAATTTAGATAGAATTCAGGCCATTTCGGAGTCCTTAATCCGCAGCGGATTGGGGTCTAAATTTTCGTCCCTTCAGATCAAAGTTGCCCAGGCCGATTTGGGATCACGTATTTCAGAGGCCGCTGGCAAAGCACAGCTAGCGGATCTCGCGTTTAAGAATTCAGTGGGCAAAAGCTCCGTTGAGGTTATCGCCTACGACACCCCACTTAAAAAAATTTCCTCCCCTGCTAAGATCGACCTCTTTAAAGTTCAAGCGCTTCAAAAACGAAAAGAATTTGCGATCTTGCAGTCAAAACAAGAGCAGGTCAGCGCGCTGAAGGCTTTCCATACAGGAGAGATGCTGCCCACTTTGTATGCCGTAGGAACTCGGAATTTAATTTCCAAAAATTTGCCCATCCTTCAGCCTGAGTGGGCCGTGGGCGTTGTGTTAGAAATCCCTCTCACCTCCTGGCTTGGACAAATCCCCGAACGAGAAAAAGCGGCACGCCTTCAAGAGAAAGTTGAAATACTCAGATCGCGGGCCAAACAAGAAATCCCCCTACAGATCGAAAAGATCTTCACTGAAATGCAAACCGCCGAAGGCACTTATAAAGCCAATGAAGAGGGCATCGAAATGGCGCACGAAGCCCTTCGCCTGGCAGAAGTCCGTTTCAAAAACGGCGACGGTTCCGCATTGGAAGTGCTCCGTTCCTCTACCGATTTAGAGAAGATGGAAATTCAGCGAGCACAGCGGGCGGAAGAGTTTAATCGAAAACTTATTGAGCTCTACAACGCCTCGGGCGACACAAACCAATTTATCCCGACTTATCTGACCTCCCTAGGACTTGTTAAGGAAGCAAAATGAGAACCTTAAAATTTTTACCCGTCTTCTTGCTCATTGTCTCTTGTACCCAAAACTCTAAAGCCCGCCGTTGGATCTACGGTCAGGTGGAAGTGGAAGAGGTGGACGTCGCCTCCCGAGTGCCTTCTCGGGTAAAGAGAATCGCCGTAAAAGTCGGCCAAAAAGTAAAGGCAGGTGACGTATTAGTAGAATTTGAGGACGACATTGTTGCGGCCAAACGAAAACAGGCAGAAGCTTTGTTAGCGGGCGCCACTAGCCGAAAGAATATTGCAGAAGATGCGGTTCGCCCTGAGGAAAAGGAACAAATAAAGGCGGGTGTAGAGGCCGCTCGTCGCCAAATGCAATTTGCTAAGCAGAGTTTAGAACGTACCAAACAGGCCCTCAAAGAAGGAGCTATCTCCCAGCAGAACCTCGATGAGGTTGAGTTTAAGTACCAGGCATCGGTCGAAGCCTACAACGCCATCGCCGCCAAACAGCGCATGGCCAAGGCGGGCGCTCGAGTGGAGGAAAAAGCGGGAGCTCAGGCATTGCTCGACCAGGCTCAGAGTGGGTTAGCCGAAGTTCAGGCCTACTCTAAAGACATCACCCTAACGTCACCTATCGATGGCGAAGTATTTCAAATTCTCAACCACGAAGGGGAACTTGTCCCCACCGGATACCCGGTAGTTACCGTGCTTAAAACGTCGGAGATGTGGGTTGCCTTTAGTCTCCCCGAAACCAGCCTTAAAAACTTTCCGATGGGAAAAGAGGTCTCGGTTTCGATTCCTGCTCTGGACGATCTAAAAACAAAGGGAAACGTCAGTTTTATTTCTCCGATGGCGGGCTTTGCTAACCGCACCAGCACTCAAGATAAAGGGGCCTTTGATTTAAAGACCTTTGAACTGCGAGTCACACTTCCTAATGCCGATCCCCAGCTCCGTGCGGGAATGACCGCGCTATTGAACGCGGGTGGCTGACGTGTGGCACTCGGTCAAAGCTATCGCCCTTAGGGAGTTTCGTTACATTTTCAACGACTCGCGCTTGCGCACCGTCGTTTTGATAGCCCCCTTCCTCTACGCGGGCCTTTTTTGCATGGTCTATTCCAATCACACATTGAGCGACCTTCCCATTGCGGTGGTTCAAGAAGACGTTTCTGGTCCGGCCCGAGCGCTAGTGCGAATGTTGGACATCTCTCCAAAGCTCGCCGTCAAACGGCATGCCCATTCCATGGAAGAATTGAAGGACCTCATTTTTGATCGATCAATCACGGCAGCGATCGTAATCCCCAAAGACTTCACTACGCGGATCAAACAGGGCCACGACGTGACGGTGACCGCCTTCGTTAATGCTGCCTCCATGGTCTCGGCCAACACTGCAGCAAAGGCGATCAATGAAGTGGTTCAAACCTTTTCTGCGGGCGTTGAGATTAAGACATTGATGAAGAAAGGGGAGAGGCTCCGATCCGCTAAAGAACGCTTTATGCCCGTGAAGCTCGATCTTCGCTCTCTTTTTAACCCGTCCTTTAATTATTCAAACTTCATGGTACCTGGCCTATTAATGGCAATCCTTCAACAGGTGATTCTCTTGGGCATCGCACTCTCATGGACTGGAGAAAAAGAAAAAGGGTCTTTGAGCGAACTCTTTACTATTTCAAAGTCGCCTTGGGCACTACTTGCCGGCAAAGCGATCCCGTACCTGATCATAAATTTTATTGTGGCAGAATTTTACTTACGTGTTTTATTTCCGCTTAACGACATTCCCATGGAAGGCAGCTGGTTGATTGCCATCCCTTTCACCCTACTTTTCGTCATTACCATCGTAACTTGGGGTATGTGGGTCAGTGGACTGTGCCGGACCAGGCTTTTTGCCACGCAGGCACTCATGTTTGTAGCCATGCCAAGCTTTGTCTTGTCGGGATTTACCTGGCCGGCTGAGGGAATGCCCGCAGTGATTCGTTTTTTTGGAAATTTGCTCCCGCTCACCTATTTTGTGAATAGCTTTCGGACAATCTACCTAGCAGGCGCACCGCTTCAGTACGTTTATCAGGACATTTTAGTGCTTCTAGCGTTTGCTCTTTTTAACGTCGGTTTGGCCTACCTCGTCATTAAGCGGATCCTTAAAAACTGGTCTGCTTGTCAGAGTGTCCAAACTTAGCTATTTTTTCTCACTAATTACTTATTCAACTAAACTAGGGAGCCTCCACAAATGGAAAAAATTACCGCCAGCCATATCCTCGTCGACAAAGAACATGAAGCTCAGGACCTGGTCAAAAAACTTGCTGAAGGAAAGCCCTTTGAAACCTTGGCTAAAGAGTTCTCAAAATGCCCTTCCGGAAAGAGCGGCGGATCGCTCGGTTCTTTTGGAAAAGGACAGATGGTAGCTCCGTTTGAAACTGCTGCTTTTGCCTTAAAGCCAGGCGAAGTTTCTGGCCCTGTCCGCACCCAGTTTGGGTATCACCTGATTAAACGCGATTAGTCTTTTGGCTAAAACCTGTTTAGCGACGCTTGGGTTGGGAAAGTCTCCGGGGGGAATGGGGCAAGCAGACAAAATCAGATCTCGCATTTTGGTGGTCGAAGACGAGCCGGACATTGCTGACGGCATAGTGGACGGCCTACGCTTGCATGGATATGACGTCACTTGGGCCCGTGACTGCCAAACCGCGCGTCGCCTCTTTGATTCCGGCTGGGATCTTGTCATCCTGGATCTCATGCTGCCTGATTTGCCAGGGGAGGCCTTGATGAATTTCATGGCTGAACGTGCCGATCGTTCTCTAGTTCTAATCTTGTCGGCAAAGAGTTCGGTCTCCGACAAACTGGGCCTGTTTCGCCAAGGATGCGACGACTACCTGACTAAGCCTTTCCTGTTTGAAGAGCTCTTGGTGCGAACGCAAGCCTTACTGCGACGCCGCGCCAGAGCGAGTGACGAGCCCCTGACTCTAAGAGATCTTTCCCTGATTGCCGAATCCAACATTCTAAAAACCTCGGAGCACTCCGTAGCGCTTACGCCAAAAGAAACGGCGCTTTTAAAAATACTACTTCGCAATCCGGGCCAAATCGTTTCTCGAAAAGAGATCTTACAATCGGTCTGGGGTTTAACCCGGGAGCCTTCGGCAAATTACATCGGTATCCACCTCTTTAAACTTCGCAAGAAACTTTCCGAATTGAAAAAAGAAGGTTGGCTGAAAACTATCAAATTCGCAGGATATTCGTTCTCTCCCCCAGACGAGGAACGAATCGGGTGAAGATCCGTTCCAAGTTAACTCTCACTCTATTTCTCCTCATCAGCGCATTGATTTCTATTTTTTCCTACTCCGTTTTCTATCAAGTCCAGGGGCGGGTGTTAGCCCATGCAAAAAACGACCTCCTCGATCATCTTGAGCATGAGTGGGAGCACCTACCCCGTTGGCAACAAGCGTTGGGAAATGGGGAGCCGCACCAAAAGGGAGTTCATTATAAGATTTACAAAGGCAGCAAGCTTTTAGTCAGTACATTCCCGCCTGGCGTGCCCGAAATACTCCCCCCAGGAATTCACGAGCGGTTTGTGACGGTTCAATTGGACAAGCAAATGGACGGTGACCACTACCGCCTGGTGGGAACAGCCGACCTTCAGCAGAGCTATGATTATTTACGCCTTTTAGGACGGCTTTTGATCGCCGGATGCCTTTGCGTTGTCGGCCTATTGGCGCCCGCCAGCTGGTTCATTGCGGGGTGGGGCCTAGCCCCGTTTCGGAGGTTGGCTCTGGAAACGGCCAAGATAGAGGCCACCGATCTTAGTTTCCGGTTTCCCAGAGGAAGGCCCGATGATGAATACGGAAAGTTACTTGCGACTATAAACCTGCTTCTGACTCGGCTGGATCGGGCCTTTGGCGAGCTCAACCTTTTTGCCGCCAAAGCCTCCCATGAATTAAAGACCCCCTTGGCGGCCATCATCGGCCAAGCCGAAAAGCAGCTGCGCCGTAAGGATTCGGATCGAGAAGTTAAAGAGACCTTGAATAAGATCTTAGCACAGGCATCCCGACTTTCTCATGTTACCGAACAACTCTTGGAATTGGCTGAGATGGACTCCAAAAAAAGCCAGGCGACTCCCACTCAAATTGACGCCGGTGATCTCATGCGAGAGATCGGTAAGACCTACGGTCAGCAGGCAGCCGCCTTACATAAAACGATTGAACTCGATCTTTGCGGACCAACCTTTGTGGCTGCAGACAGCGGCATTTTGGCTACCTCCTTAGGGAATTTATTAGAAAACGCTCTCAAGTTTGGAAAGTGTAAAATTGTACTGGCCTGCCGAATAGAATTAGGCCGAGTGGTTCTTTCCGTGGACGATGACGGGAATGGGCTACGTGCCGGTCAGGAAACGCGAATGGTCAGGCCCTTTGAAAAAAGTCGCGCCCTCTCTGATGGAACTTTAAACCCCGGCGCAGGACTCGGGCTGGCTATTGTTAAGTCAGGAGTTGACTCTTTAAAGGGGCAGTTGAAGTTTGCACAATCCCAACTTGGCGGCCTGTCGGCGAGCATTGTCCTTACTGCTGCCGTTTAATAAGATGCCCCAACGCTAATGCGTATTTTGCCAATCCGTCTTAAACATCGCTTCCAGCACCGTGAGACTTTCGCGGAGTCTGGGGTAACTGGCGGCCTTGCCTTGAAACGCCTGTGACACCAAAGCGTGAATGACCTCGACATACCCGTCCAGCCACCCCAGTCCGTGAAATGGATCCTGACGAGAACCCAAAAGAGAGTCATCCCGAGTGAGCACCCCGCGCTGTCGGCCCTCACCAATAACAATCTCGTCTGGCTTGAGAAACTCCCAGGTGGCTGACTTCTTCGATCCCATGATATTGATTTCAAAATGATTGGTCGCCCCGTGAACATTTTTTGAAAACGAGGCAAAGGCTCGTCCCTGGTGAAACTCCATGCACACCTGCACGTGGGAATCCCGATGAGAAGCCTCCGCATTGTTGAAGGAACGCCATCCCTGCAAATGGGAGGGCGCCTGACCGTGCAGGTAGCTAACTAGATCGATCCAATGACTCCCAATGTCTAGGTAAACGTCGTGCCCACCGGCAAGTCGGGTGTCATTCTTCCAGCTATTGCTAGGCCCGCCCCCAGAAAGGGATTTCAGCGCCGTCGAAGACTGCCAGTATCGTCCCTCCACGGTTACCAACTCTCCCAATTCGCCCGCATCGATCATTTTTTTTAGAAGCTGCGGCCCCCACATCTGACGGTAGCCATGAAGGATGGCCGTGGGAACCTTCACACTACGCAACGACTCAAGCTGTTCCATTCCGACACAAGCCGGTTTTTCACAAAGGATCGCCTCATACCCCGCCTTTTCGCCTTCAAGAATGCCTGAGGCGTGCAAGCCATGGGGGTTGGTAAGGCAAAGAATGGGGTGCGGATATTTTTCCCGCTCGACGGAAAGGGAGATGTCCCTTGCCAGCCATACTGCGGGGGCTATTTCCCACTCAGGTTCAAGTACCCCCAGAATGGCAAAACTTTTGGCAACGGCCTGACCGGCACGTCCCCTACCCAAAATTAAAGGCGTCATCATCACGCGGACCTCCGGCAAAAGAGATACGCACTCCCCAGAACAAAGTATAGAAAAAGCAAAAAGTTACTTAGTACCTTTTTGCAGGGCCGCTATAATGCCGGCAGCATGATTACCAGCATTAAATTCCCCGAGGACTGTACTAGCGTAGGTAAAAAGGTGGAGTATGTCTCCCAGGTTCTTATCCCCAGCGGGCGTTTTAATGAATATGTCGAGCTTATGGGGCAGGTCCTTGCCGAGCGAGTTCGCTACATCGATCCCGTTCACGAATATAGCAACCGGGCCGACGTCTTGGCCATGTTCGCCAAGTACGTGCCTCGGGCAAGCAACGATAAGTTCAGATTTGATCTCTTAGTAGACACCCCCACCCAAGTCATTTGGCGCTGGACGATCTCGCTAAAGATCCGCTTCACTTGGTTTGAAATGACCATCAACGGTCTGGTTCACGCCGATGTGGAAGAGGGCAAAATTGTTTACCAGAGGGAGTATTACGATCCCATGGAATCTATCGGGGTCATTCCCCTTTTTGGCTTTCTCTACAAACTTATTTTGAAGATGGGCTAAGTTGTGTTTATTTTAAAGAAGCTACTATTTAAGTTCATGGAGCTAGGGCTTGGCCTTCGCACCTGTTTTTCCTTAGAAACGAAAAATCCAATTTTTGTTAATTTTAAATTAAGTGAGGGCGAAGCACAGGAGGTCAAGAAATGGCTGACTAGTGACGTTACCCTTTGTAAAATTCGCTTTTGTGAGTCCGATTCCACGCCTGAATACTGGGTCAGCTACAATCTTTACGAACTAAAATATCCAAAGAAAGAATTGCAGTCGGTGCATAAGGTCCGTTGTGAGATCAATACCTTTGTGGAGGACTCCCACGGTCGCAAAGGGGTATTTGTCTTCTGCGGTTCCCCCTACGTTTCCAAGGAAAATAAGTTCAGTATTATAGGAGCCATCTGTGATTTCGCAGAGCGTGTGGTTGTGTTTATTTACGGCTGCGGCAAAGTCATTTCCCTCGACTATGAGTTAACTGACAGAAAACTTCACATTGACTTTACGGAAGGGAACAATCAGCTACGGCTCACTCATGAAATAGCTCAAAACTCGATCGCAAACGAACGGCTCTCCGACGACTATTGGGTCTATAACGACATCTCGTTTTTTAACGGGGCGAAGACCTTCGATCTGGTGAACGTAAACAGCGCCTTTTACGCCGCAAAACTTCATAAGATAGCGGGACAGTCGCTGTCTAATTTTTCCATGAAATCCCCCTTCTTTAGGAGAGCCCCAGATAACCTCTACTTCCATCGGGGAGAGATCGCCTACATCGTGAACTCCCTGAACCGATCTGCAAAACCCATCGCAAGTACTTCGAAGGATACTTCGATGGTTCCGGCATGATCAACACGCGTCCCATTTTGCTCTTTCAGCTGGCCCTTATGGCGGTCCTCATTGGCTATGCCTTGCTGTGTCCCCAGCAGTTCTTAGCTTTTATCGAACGCCCCGATCTCTATATTCACGCCAAGTTCATTCACATTCTGAGCGTCACGCTTTTTTTCGCCAATGCGGTGATAGGCACCATTTGGGAGACGCGAAGCCTACTGACGAAAAACCCTGAAATTATTCGCTATACCTATAAGACCGTGATTTGGCTGGATGCGGTGTTCACGGCACCGCTGATACTATTAGCCGTACTTTCTGGCATCATGTTGGGAACCGTTTTAGGAGGCGTCTGGACGATGGGATGGCTCTCGGTCGCCTTTTCGCTCTTTCTCTTTTCCGGTGCGATCTGGGTGATGTGCGACATTCCCAGCCAGTACAAGGCGAACCGACTTTTTGAAACCGTCAAACCCGGAGCCACGGATCTACCCGCGGCCCTAACTCGGCTTCTCTGGTGGAGGATGGGGCTGAACCTGAGTACGATTCTTCCTCTGCTTTTTATTTTCTTTTTGATGGTTCACAAGCCGGAGATGCGGAAGGTTTCCAGCTGGTTTAACACAGTATCGGGAGCCAAGGCGTCCCCTGTCCCGTAGGCTTTTTAGTTTGTCTTGGGCTTGGGACGAGATCCTCTGAAGGACAAATACCGCTCCCGCCAACCTTGTTCGGTGAATGCTTGGGGAGGTCCATTCTCTTTCCATTTCCCAGCTACAAATTCAGCAAAAGGCCGCATGTCGGCTTCGGTGAGCTTGCTCCCTGCTCCTTGCTCCCGATCCCATTGCAACGTGCGCACGATGACCACGTCCCGTACGTAACCGCCGACACCATAAATCTCCTGATACTCTTTGATTCCCATGCGAATGCCTTCGTTTCTCATCTTAGCCATCCAAATGAGCGGACCTTCGGTATCTTTGGGTCCTGCATTTTTGAATTCCGAAAAGAGATCGCCGACAACCGCATCATGGGGAGGCTGGTTTTTAGTCCGAGGTATCACCGCCTCAATAAATTTATTGAGGGCTAACTCCATTCGGGCTTCGATCTTAGGATCGGATTCACCTTGAGTGGCGACCAAAGCTTTGACCACCGCTTTTCTAAAATCATTACCACCGCGCGAGGTGAGAAGCGTCAACGGCATGCCTTTGACAAAATTGGCGTTATTTTGCAAATGTTCCGTCCAAGCATCTCGTTCATCGTGGATCGCTTTATCGATAGTCGCCTGATCTGCCGTTCCTTCTCTTAACTTCCTTGGCACCTCAGTTTTCTGCCGCGATATTTCAGCACGTGCCCAGGACTCAAAATTGGTGACCGTCCCGGCATAGACCTTTCTCGTTTCAATTCGTTTATCCGCACCAAGAAATTCCTTGTCGGTTAGAATCAGCATGGGCTGCTGGGACAATTGGGGATCAGAGGCAAAAACGTCTAGGAATTGCAGTAGGTCTCCCCGTTTTATTGTCGTATTCCCCTGGCCATTTAGTCGCGCCAAAAGTTTGTCCAGTTCCATTTCAAGGATTGCCTTACCCTTTTTGTCACTCGCCGGAAGGTCTTTTAGTAACTTGAGAAGATGGACTCCGCCCTCAGCTTCAAAAGCAAACTCGGCCGGTTTCGGCCCATGATTGAGTTGCGGAAAGAACCGGGTAAGCGGGTTCTCCATTCTTTCTATAAGCGATGGCTTTACCTCCACGAGCATCCGCTCATAGGCGATTTTTTTATCGATGCCGGCTTCAATACGGGCTTTTGCTCGGGCGGCAGACTGCGCTTTGTAGCTAGCGTTTGAGGCTTTACGGGCAAACATGCCAACATCGATCAACGCGCGGTGAAGCCATTCGCGAGCCACCCCTTCTTCCGCCAGTTTTTTCATCTTCTCTTTGCCTTCTAAGAGATTTACCACTTCACTGTACTGCTTATCGCGGTCTCGAACACTATCGGTGGGGAGCAAAAGTAGCTTTTCCAATTGAGCAGTTTGCTGATGCTCCGCCATCTCTTCGCCGAGACCACCGCCTAATATGCTAATTCCGACGTTTACCGAACCCGCGGTCCCCACCTTCGCCAAGTAACTGAGGTCAAAACCACGACCAAATGCTTTTACTACGAAAGGTTTAAACTTATCGGCAATCCATCGATCCCCACCAGCGGCAAAGAGTGCTGTGGAGATCTCTTCCACACTGTGTTTTTTAAGTTGATCCCAAAATTTGTACGAAGTCCCATTTATCTCCGAGTCGACATAATCGAACCCGGTGTGCCCCAATACATTAGTGGAGTAGAGAATGCCCATATTCGTCGCTGTCGAATGGGCCGCTAAGCGAGTAAGTAACGCGCCTCGCATCCCTACTGCCAGCGAGGCTTCAGCCAACGCCGATTCGGTAGTTAACTTTCCGGTGACCTCCATCAGTACCTTAACAGCTGCTGAGCCTTCTACAGACTCCCCAGCAGCAATCGCTTGATTTACTTTTCCTACCGCATTAGCCACTTCTTCCATGCTGCGCCCTGCCGCGCGGGCATTGGAAGTCACGGCGGCAGCCCGTCCTGCAGCCCCCAAGGCATAGGATCCTAACCCTGAACCCACAAAGAAAAGCACAGAGGAGATCGCGTTGGCTTTGCCTGAATCGGTAAAGTTCTTATTTTTATCGTAGAACCACGTGGAGCCGGCGGCATAGGCGGCGTCGTTCACCCCATAGCCCAAAAGATGGAGCCCATTTACCATCATCGCTCCATGCGCCCCTGCATTAATGGCGATAACCGTGGGTGCACTAAACACGGCTAAGAGAGGAGAAGCGGCTCCCGCTGAGGCAATCGTCAACGCTACGGTACCCGCCATCAGCGCAACGCTGGCACACTTCCATCTGAAGTCGGAGTCCATATTAACGAGGGTTTCCGTTAATTCTGCGCGGATTCCTAACTCCTTTTCGGCATGGATATGCGCGGCAATATAGGCGCCGGAGTGCTTTTGACCGTCGAGTTTGAAGGAGAGCCCTTCCAATGAATCCATCACATCAAGGTACGCGTGGAGGTTTTGCATTTTTCCATCAATGTCCCCTTTGGCCTGTGTATTGTGGGTTCCGGCCCAGTCAAACAGGTGATTCCCCGAAGCGCGCAGATCTACGAATCGCTCTTTATCAGAAAGAATCAGCTGAGCTCCGTCTACCGCCGCCTGGCCGGCAGCCTGAGCGCCTTTGAGATTCTCAAAAACAATGAAGAAATCTTTTTCGGTTTTACTGTATTTGACATGCGCTGCGGAAAATTCGTTAATCGGAAAGGCAGCATTTCGTCCTTGGGATGCCCACTGCTTAAAGACTTGCCCTCTAAATTTGTCCCAGAGGGCATCGGCAAGGGGATGTTTCTCCCAATTCTCTTCCGGAAAAGCCTGCCCGAACGGAGTTCCCTGAAGGAACCGGGAGGCTTTGCGCAGCATCAGTTTGATCTTAAGTTGCCCAACAAGGTCTCCACCTGAAATCTTAAATTTTGAAAAATCGGGAGGCTCACTCGTTAGCGCCTCTCTCGTTAGGCCCAGCTCCCCAAGTTCTTTAAGGGCCGCTTTTTGGTCGATCAAAAACTTACGTGCCCCCCTCTCTTCCTTTTTATAAAAGGCAAGCATCTCCTGGGGACTCATCCGACCAATGCCAAGACCTTCGCCCCCCGCGTTAATTAATGCCTCCACTTCCGGGGGAATGGCATCGGAGGTATCTCCTTTGCGTACTTTCTCAGTAGCGGCTTGCCGAAGTCGCTTTATCAAATCCAAAAACCGGTACGCCTTTATCCACTCCTTATCCGAAAATTCTGCTGGTGTGAGCGAATTAAAACCAAGACGCCTTGCCGACTGTAGGCGAGCATCCGCGTAGGCCTTAATGCAATCTGCCTTGGCCGCGTCCACTGCCTTTTCTACCGCTTTATCGGGATCTTCAAGGCTAGCGATCTTGTCCGTCGCAGGCTGAGCGGCCTGTTGGGAGATTTTCGAAACCTCGGTCATCAGTGCCGTAAACAACCGCTCTTGATTACGTAGTGCTGTAGTAGCTTTGGATTTTTCGTCTTCAAGCTTTTGAATCTGATCGGCCATTTTCTTTCGAATCGCATCGCTTAGATAGAAAGGGTGCTCCTTGTTTCCCTCATTATTAAGATCAGTGGCTTTCTCGAGGCTATCTTTGAGCCCCGGAATGCGGCTATCGGCCAAATAGACCAGGTGTCTCCATTTTCGAATGGACCTTTGGAGGAGACGCATCTCTTCTGACTTTTCCACCAGTAAAATCCGCGTCTTTTCAAAGGACTGATCCTTGACAGGATTGATTGCCGTGCGGGCCTGACCAAAAGCGGAAAACTCCATCGCTCGACAACGATCGACCAAGCCACTCCAATCAGGTGGCGCAAGATTTCCCTCATCCTTTGGTCCATTCTGCGTAGCGTGTGCGGGTGGATGAGCCTCGGTTTTCCCATTCCCGTGGTCAAGAGATAGGGTAGCAAACTGGGTTTGCAAAGCGTCCACCACCCCTTGCTTCTCAATGTCGTCCGCATTTTCGCGGGGCACTTCGCGGTGGGCCTCTTTAAGGCGAACCGAAGGACCTAAAAGACTGCGCACAGAGGAAGCAAATTCCTTGGCATCGTGGCTATCCTTAAATAGCCCCTTTGGGCCGACCAACCAATCCGGTGGTGGTTCGGTAGTCCCAAAAACATCTGGTTCTCCCATTCCCGCGCGATGAAGAAAATTCATCATCGCCAGTTGCCGGGCCGTACGATCCTCAGCGGGAAGTCTGAATAGCTCAGTGATATTGGGTTTGCCTAAGCGACTTTCAAAAAGTTTTTCTCCAGCCCGTCTCTGGTACTCGGCCATCACGCTGTCTCGCGCGTACCCCAAGGCCTCTGAAGTAATTTCCGCTCGCAGACGAAGTACAGGTGGGTTTCGCTGAACTCCGTCCATTACCCAAGCCGCCATCGCCTCTTCGGCAATCCGTTTAAGCATTGCCGCCGTCAGGGGTTTGCGTTCCGCAAGCTGAGTCACAATCTCATTCGATTTGGCCACACTATCGGCATAGGCCTCAGTCTGTCGGCGTTTATTAAACTCTTCCGTGGGATCGAAGCTTTTCTTAAGCCTTTCCAAGCTACCTACCCCCAACTGGACCGATCTTAGAACACCACGTCCTTTTGGTGAGTCTTTTAGGGCATCGTTACCAAGGATATGCGCGTAGAGACTTCGAAACTCTTTTGTCTCCGCCTCGTCCAACGCGGCGATTGGCAATCGCTGCTTAGCAGAAAGTCCGTAGCCCAATTTAGGTTCTGTTGGTGAACTTAGCACCGGGTCTTGGTTAGATTCTTTTTCCTCATTCTCAGTGTGGACCACTCTTAACCCAGGCAATAGTTGAGCGGAGATTATCTCTTTTCCCGTCGATTTACTGCTATTGAGATGGAGATCCAGTCCTGCGTAAAACGCTGAGAAAATCGGCGAGAAACGATCCATCCCCCCCTTTGCTTGTTCTAAGGCGAGAGCGGCGTCTCCACTTGCCTTATTGCCGACCTCCTCGGCGCCAAGAATTGCCATCAGAAGGATTTGCTTTTCTAAATCTAGAGGGCTCAGCTTCTCAATAGGCTTACCGCCCAGGGCCCTTTTTTCGTCATCTATCGCTGTCGTTAGTGCTATTTTTAGCAGCCGGATCGGTTCAGCCGGAGGTTCTTGAAGCCAGTCCTCTGCCTTAAGCTTGGCGGCCTCCTTGACCAGAGGATGATCTTTATAAAGTGTAAAGAGAAGGCCAAGGGCACGAGAGCGCAAGTTTTCTAAGACGGCAACGCGATCGTCACAAACCTCAACTAACTCTTTTTTGGAAAACTCTAAGATGCGATCGTGGATAGTGGGCTCTTTTTCCCCGGAAGGCATTACCGTACGAAGTGCCAGAGATTTCATTTGCTCGACGTGCCTACGGCAAAAGGAGAATTTCTTCCCTTCTTCCCATCCTGCAATGACATCTTTGGTCGTTCGGAAGAATTCAACCGTTCGCCCGGGCCAAGGCTCCACTAATTGAGAACGAATCTTTTGAAATTCGGGTGCCGAAAGGTCAACGTTTGCACCAGCACCTGTAAGAAAGCTATCCAGTTGGTGCCTGAGAAAGGGGGGGAGCTGCTGCCAGGTTTCGCTAGCCTCCGGGGATATCCCTTGATAGCGATCGGAAGCATAGAATTTTTGCGTCTTCTGTTTAAGCTCTTCTTCCAACTTCTTGTGCTCTAAAACGGCATCCGCCCGGTATCGGACATCCTGCCGCCTGTTTTTTCGGTTTTCTTCGTAAATTCGTTCCTCGCGTCTTAGATCTTCTCGGAAAGTAATGGGGTGCTTAAGGTTGGGATACAATTTCCCCAGGCCTAAGATGGAATTTAAAAGCTGCTGGGTTGACTTGGCTCGCTCGGCACGCAGGTCTTTTGCCAGATCCATATCTGATATTGAGCCAAACACCTGGAGGCTTTTTAGGCCGTTATGAGTTTCCAGAGCGCCAAGGTAAGAGACAGGAGGTCTGGTTGAGCTGGCGACATTGGCCACTTTAGGAATTTTTTCCCGTTCCGAACCCCACCACCCGTCGTTATAGTAACGGCGCCGGACGTCTAGGGTGGTATCCGTAGGATCGTAGGGGTCGACCATTTCAATCTTCTGGCGAGTGGCCACCTGATCTCTCTTCATAGGCAATAAGAGTGTGGGAAGACTAGTGCGCAAATGATCGATCTGTTCATTGGTGTGAACTAGTTCTTTTTGACCAACAATATAGTCAGTCCAACGCTGAAGTTCGGCAGGACCGTTGCGCGCGTTTTCTGCGAACTGCCCAAAACTCGCCCTATCCGGATTTCTCTCATGAAACCGTTGATTGAGATGCCTATCAATCAGGCCGATGAGAATTCCCATCGCGGTATCTACCTCTTTAAGGCTCGCCTCTGAGTCCTTGGTCAGGGTCGCCCGGGCAAATTCTTTTCCCTGTCCAAGTTCCAGCTGCTTTGCGTCTTTAGCATAGAGGCTATGGCCAAAAGGACTGAGCCAGACAGTCGCTTTGGGCTGGGAAAGGGTGGCGTGCAATAGGCCCCTTTCCACCATGAGGTAGTTCCTGGCCTGTTGAAGGGCTAAATCACCGCCGCCTAGAATTTCCACTTCTTCAAATAGCTTATGGACCTCCTCAAAGGGAAGCTGAAGGGCGTTCAGGACGCCGAGATTTGCTTTACCCTTGCTGTTAAATGCCGGTATGGCTAAAGCGACAATGTCTTGTAGAAACTTAGCGTGAGCCATTGAAATCTGGTCTGTGCTAGCTACGATCGGCTTTTCGCGTTTTAAGTCCGGGAAGGGAACCGGATCAGCGGCACGGCGATATTCCTCCACCTCTTGTTTCAAGGTGTCGTAGAGATCTCGAAACCTCGGGCGGTAGGCTGAGTCGGCAATGCTTCGCGCCGTTTGGTGGGAAATCCAATGGGAGGGAGCTTGTGGTAGGAGTTTTTCAAATTCCTGGATCTCTTCGGCCTTAATTCCACTGCTCGGACTGCGGGCTGCCAACGTATAAGCTTCATTTACGCATGCATCTATTTGAGGCGGAATCAAGGCACGCACCAACGATCGGCGGCCCGCCCAGTGTTCGGGCAATTGTAGCCCAAACGAAGCCACCTTTCTAAAAACCGCACGGTCGTTGGGATCTTCACTGAGTTTAAGTTGCCTGAGTTCCTTTTCAAAAGTTGACGAATAGCCACTCTCATCTAGTAACCTTCTCATGAGTGGCTCTACTCGCTTGAGGTGAGGATCGGACTCCGGAACGAAAAAAATGACTTTAGGATGGTCTAGATACTTTTTGATTTCTACGATTGTGTCTTTGTAGCTATCGCACTGCGATTGGAGATCAACGACATTGTGACCGCCGATGGGGCCACAGGTCTTCGCCGCCCAACAGATCCACTGAGACATGCGAAGTTGAGCTTCACCATCGGTGGATGCATTCTGGGCGTCGCTGGAAAAGCTGGAGTATCTGAGCGAGCTAGCAACACTATCAAGACGGTCTCGTATCTCCTCATGGCCGTCGCATTTACTGTTGCGCATGTGTTCGAATACGCCCTCCCAAGTCTCCCTATATTTTCCAAGCACAGAAAGAGGAACGTTAACAATTTCCAGGGGGATGTTAGTTTCCCCAGAATTGCTCGGATAGCGCAGTAGAACTCGACTGTATTCAGGATGGCTTTTCGCCGTGGGGATCGGACGATCCTTCATGATAGCAGCGATCAGCGTCTCTTCCATGTCCCTTAACGCGCCGTTGAATACACCGAGAGAATTTCCCACGGTTTCAGCCGAGATATTTCCAGAGCGGACTTCCCCAAGAAGATGCTCCCTAGTTCCGTGCATAAGTTTTTGTTCG
>JAYVQZ010000185.1:0-8762 GCA_043776735.1 Deltaproteobacteria bacterium
GAATAGTTAGTTTCTTTCCTTCGACGGTATAGGTTCCATTGAAGGAGAAGATTTCGTCCCCACCAAAGTGTTTATACTCAGTGACCTTCCCATTGCGGTGAAGGATGTAAACGTCAGCACCAGTGCCTAAGTTGTTCCGATTTGAAAAGCTCCAGGCTCCCACGATCTTTGCCGCCATCAGGCCTCCGTCGTTTGGGGGAGGCGAGACAGAAAAATTCAGCCGGTGATATTTGCCAAACTCCGAGGGAAGAGGATCCGTTAAACTCCCATTCAAAACAGCGGAGTTCAGGCGGGTAGCTCCAAGGCCATATCCGGGAAGATTAAACAAAGGTGTCGTCGATGGATTCCAATAAAGAGCAGGCGCTTGCTTTAGCGTCGAGTTGAGCTGCGAGTGATCCAACTGCAAGACCATATCCCTCGCCAGCCCTTCAAATTCAGCGCGAGTAGTGGGCGTCCCGTCGGTTTTGACAGCCCGGCGAAGAGTCCCCAACATTAGACTGTACTCAGGATGGTCCTTCTGAAAATCGCCCATCGCCCGGTCGAGCTGTTTGGGATCCGGCGCAGTGGCCGACGCGTAGATGGAGTCCAGCGCTTTACCTAAAAGGTATGACCCAATAAGTTCAGCAAATTTGATACCGGCTTTCGATGTTGCCACTGATTTAATTGCCTTTACCGCAGCTCCCCCCTGCGCGTTCGCCCTATTAGGGACACCCGCAAAGAACAGCAGCACGATAACTAACCATATGAATTTATTAAAACTATGCATACCTTTACCTCACACGCCTTATTTGAAGCGCAACACCTATTAATCGAAATAACGCGACGAGTCAAAGCGAGGTGTTCGGCCTAAAGACCAAGAAGAAGCTAGGAGATTGGGGCAAGAAAAAGATTATCGTAAATTACTACGATAGGGAGGCAGCTTTGGGCCGGGGTAATTGGTCAGGAGAGGTTACCTAACCTGCGTCATCTTCACCCGAGTGCAAAAGAAGTTAGCTTGGACCAGGCCTACGCGACCGAATACCAAATTAAAGCGTTTCAAACTTATTGGGTTTTTGCAGGGCGCGAAACCGTTAATAATTACGCGAAAGAATAACGCTGTGGGGGACAGGAAACAAAATGATCAGGCCAATTGCCTTTCTCTCTCTCTTTCGAGAGAGAGAGAGAGAGAGAGAAAGAAAAAAAATTCCCTAAGGTTGGGTGATCACATTGTTGTCTAAAGTCACCATGGTCTGAGACAGTGCTCGGCCATTCAATGAGGCTAATGTTTGAAACACAATAGCCGTTTTGGCCAGAATCACTCCTTCAAAATGCGAGGAGGTTCCGATCGTTACCTGGCCGGCTACCTGCCAGTAGATGTTTTTGGCCAGCGCTCCGCCGCTGAGGATTACATTTTTTGCAGCACTCATCGTGATGTCCCCTGTGGTCTGGAAGATCCAAATATCATTGGGTCCTCCTGAGATCGTGACATCGGTCGGAATGGTGACCGTTGTTGTCCAACTGTAAAGTCCTGGCGCCAATGTGAGGCCGCCAATATTACCGGTTTTTAGCTCAAGGAAGTCAGCTGGGTTTCGCCCTGCAGCATCAGTGTAGGCGGTTTCCATACTGCCGACTGCGGTTGTTAAGTTGGACGGGGTCGGCACCGCATAGTTGGCTGCATAAACTTTTCCCACTACCGAACTCGATGTCGAGAACACATTGGTCGCATCGGCGACAAGAGAAAATCCGGTGATGTAGGTGGCGGCCGCGGGACTGACCGCAATATTTCCCGTTACCGTGGATCCGGTGACATTTGAAATTCCAGTCTTTCCAATAAGGACATAGTTGCCCGAGGCACCCAAATCGCCTGCTGCTACTGTCGTTCCTGTGGATGCCAAACTGATGCCTGCGGGGCCTAGTCCCGCCGTGTTTTTTGGATTGTTTACGCCCCTACCGCAGCCCAAAGTGAGTGCTGCCAATGCAAACGCCGCAATATAAAAATTCGCCCTATTGTGAGAAACGTCTCGCTTAAACATACGAACCCCAAGGTTTTGCAAAAATAGAATTGCAAGTTTTAGTTTAGGAAAGGGCGGTGGAGGACCACGCCCAAAAGATCATTGTACGCTCTACGCTGAGGGATAGATACCACGCTGATTTCCTGCCACCTCTCGAAGCTGAGCCGTTCCCCGGCGCAGAAAATTCCCTCCGCCCGGATCATTCTCGCGCATGACCCTCATGCCCGCTTTTGAAACAGCGTTTTTTCAAAGCGTCTACCCGACCCGGTCCAACGGCGAAATAGTGAATTTACTTCGCTGAGAAAATGAAACCTGTCTCAGGAGATAGAAGAACCACACTGCATTTTTAAAAGGCGTGCCCGTGCCACCGGATGCCTTTGTCTTGTAATCTGCGATGTAGCTCATCCCAAAAGGTGCAGTTATGAAAATCGCCGCTTCCTACAGTCAAATTTTCATCAAAATTCAGATGGAGATTTGCCCTACCCATTTCAGGCCAGGTAGTCGGACCCGTTCCATTTGGATTGCCTATGCCTGCAAATTTGGTCCAATAGTCCATCATCGTTTCTGAAAGTTGATATTCCTCAGGGGTCACCGTGAGAAACCAGCTTTGAGGAAAACCAGGGAAGTTTCCAAAAACCATTGGCAACTCAAACCCATGCGCGGCCTTATAGGGGGCTAACTGCTTATCGGTGTACACGTGAGTGTAAAGGTACTGCCAGACCGGATCAGCCTGACTACGAAACGCCGCCTTCGCCATTCGATTAGAGGGACAAATCATTGCGTAATCGCTGGCGACAGCTATTTCAGCCTCACTAGGAGTTGAGTATTTTGAAAGAGGGTACTTGGCCGCTATCAACCGCGCCAAGGGGGCCGTGTACGCGTGAGTCAGATGCTGCTGATAATCTATTTCATTTTCCGGCGGCCAGCGAAGCCCTAGTCTTTTTGCTTGAGCCGGCCAGAGGTAACTCAGTTCAGATTCTGTGGCCCCCACCACCAGAGGAGCTCGATTTTGGCGCCCCGCAGATATAACTTCTAAGGGAGGTTCCTCAAGGAGATAGCCATCGACGCCGGGGGCAAAGATTTCAGTGTTTACATTGGCAAGAACCAGCTCCTCGGCACTTTTCTCCTGCAGGCAGGAAAGGACGTTATTTCCCCCACAATGGATGGCATGAGCAAACTTTTCTCCTTCTGCCTCGCGCCGGCTTTGGGTGGGAAACGGGTCCGAATAGCCGACACTTTGTAGAAGTACCCTTGAAAAAAGACCCTTGGCTAATGGAGAGGCGTAAAGGACTAGACTATCCAGAGCTCCCGCTGATTCCCCAAACAGAAGCACCCGCTTTGTATCGCCACCAAACGCGTCAATATTTCTTTGCACCCACTGGAGTGCAGCCAGCTGATCGAGCTGACCAAAATTTCCTGAAGACTGCCGCCCATTGCGTGCCGAGAGCAAAGGATGCGCGAGAAATCCCAGGGCACCTAGACGGTAGTTAAGAGTGACAACAACAGCCTTTCCCTTTTGTGAAAGCAGAGCGCCATCATAAATATCGTTACGAAACAACTTGTCGGCAGTCGAACCAGTGACATTAGAGCCGCCGTGAAGAAAGACAAGAACAGGATACTTACCAGCCACCGATTTATTTTTGGGAGCCCAAACGTTAAGTGTCAGGCAATCCTCTGAGCCTAATGCGGCTGCCTCGGTTGGTTTTGAGGAGAGAAGCCCCTCGATCCCTCCGATGGCCGGCTGCATGCACGGAGAACCAAAATAATAGGCTTCTTTGATATCCGTCCAAGGCGCGGGCGCGGCGGGAGCCCGCCAACGTCGCTCACCCACTGGCGGTAGCGCATAGGGAATACCTTTGAAGACAAGCGTCTCATACGATTGGTAACCTCGGACTAAGCCTGACTCCGTTCTGCGAATTAGCGGATTGGCTTCTGCGGCGGAGGCGGTGAGAGCTAAAAAAATTGCCGACAGCAAGGCAACAAGGCCACGCTGAGTACAAAACCGACGTTTCCCAAACTTCATTGATGGAGCTCCCCCGTATCGGGAGTTGTCGAAGATCTGTACCTAAGCCGTCAACTCCACCCATTTTTTTTTGCTCCACGTAATCGTGGGATCAGCCTTCTATTTCGATCGGCTTTGCTCCAGAGACGCGGTACCTTGGATCTACGGAATCAATGAATAATTTGTGAGAATGGTCGGCAACGATGTCTGAAGAAATTATGACTCGTTTGAGTTTTTTTAATTCACTAAAATGTTCAGCTGTCACCGTGAACCGATGATCGACTCCCCCATGTGCATGCCAAAACTTTAGGGTCACTGGCTGATTATTGATCAGATACTGAACTTTTATCACTCGAGTTTTTGGACCAACGCCACCATCAAAGTAGAGTGCCATGTCATTAGTGTCATAGAGAGTAATCGTTTTTCGCCGGGGTAATGCGTCTTTGGATCCGAATAACCGATGAATTGCCGCTGCCGCTTTATCTTTTCAGCAGCCGGTCAAACTAGCCACAAACAGACCACTAGAGCCTGCCAAAATAGTTGCTAAAAATTGGCGCCGGTCCGTGAAATCTCTCCTAAATTAGTGTTATTTTCTAATTTTAGAAGAGATTCCTTGATTGAAGCTAGTTGAGTAACATGAGCGCTAACAGACGCTACAGGCCGTAAAATCGCTTTTAGATTTTATTCGGCCTTGTGCTTTTCGTGCTTCAATTCATCTTTTGTATTCTCAACCGTATCTTTGGTCTTATCTTTCACATTCTCGTAAGTACTCTGGTTGCCTGTGACTTTACGAACCGACTTTTTTAACTCACGCCTAGCTGTGCGCGCATCTTTTTTTGCATCCATCACACCGTGCTCAGCGGTATCGCCCACATTATTCGCGAGCGCTACTTGAGAAGCGAGAATCATGCTCAAAAATCCGTAAGTACCAAAACGAGTCAACGGAGTTACTTTTTTTGTAAGCGACACAGTTTTCAAAATTTGGTTTCCAATCTGCTTAATAATTTTTTCCATGTGATAACTCCTGTACGCTGGGGCAGGTAATTTACTCCTACCCCAGGGCATAATTTTAATTAAAACTTAAGTCCGGCGAGTAATTTGAATCCCTGCGATTGATAGCTATCAGCGCTATTACTCAGATCCAAAATTCCCACCTGATAGCGAACGTTCGCAAAAAATGCGCTGGCTTGTATTCCAATGCCGCCAACGACAGCAGCATCGAAAGTGCGAGGGTTGTATGAAATCGACTTCCCTTTTCCACCAATATCCCCGACGAGCTCATTAGAGATATTCCAAGTGGCCATGGGTCCGGCAAATACATAGGGTCGGATTTTTTCGCCGAAACCCACTTTTGCCAACACAGGAACTTCAATGGAATGCTGATTGACGTCCGCCTTTATCCCACCACCATTAACGAGATTAAATCCGCGCTTTGAATAGTTTAGCTCAGGTTGAACAGAGAAAAACGACACAATAGGAAGATCCAAGTTTATGCCTACGGTAAAACCGGTGCGTGTGTTTGAGTTAATTTGAGATGGCGTTTTAGCGTTCTCAAAATTGAGTCCCGCTTGAATGCCAAAGGAGGGAACTACGGCTGAGCTAGTTTCAGAGTAACTCGTGGCCGCCCACCCCGTGCTGGCCAAAGCCAAAAGACCAAATCCGACCGACAAATTTCTACTATTTTTCATTAAGTACTCCATTTTCAATTTCACTTTTGTAAAATCCTTTTTCAGTTTTCGATGTCCGACTGAAGAGCAACCCCCGTGCCAGCTAGATGCGATAGGCGCGCGCTCTCAAATCGGGCTTTTAGTCGCTTCGAATGGGGAGAAAACGTACAAAAAATCCTTTTTTATCCCATTGTAGGTAGAAATTTTTTGAAAAAAAAGAGGCAGGAGACCGTCTCGAGCTAAAACTGAGTGGGGAGGGGGAACAGCTCGAAACGGTCCATTAGCAGGATCCGTTGAAGATTTTAGGGTATCGACGTTCTCTTACCCGAAATGAGACTCACCAAGAAACTTACCAAAGCCAGGACAAGAAACACCCCCAACAGAAGCCGGCCGGCCTCAATCGAGATCCCGGCTATTCCCGAGGCGCCAAAAAGCATGGAAACTAATGCCAGAATAAAAAAAGCTAATGCAGCTCTAAGCATAAATTCTCCTAAAAAACTGAGGCCACACTTTGCGACCTCATTATCTAGAAAAGCAATTGTCGTACCATTGACACGACAGTTCAGAGTTTCGGCACAAGCATTGCAGTTTCCTATGAGTAAAGAATTACGGATTTAGTTTTCAGACTTTCAATCCAACCAAATGGGAGCTGCAAAAATGAACAACACCCAGTTAAACGCCAAAGTGAATGCTTTCAAAGGCAGACTAAAGAACAAATTTGTCCCTGACGCCGAGGAGAGCACCGATAGGGAAACCAAAAAACCAGCAAAACCCTCAACAGGGCGCTGGATCGGTACCAAAACGAAAAGTCGAAAAAAAGAGCTCGACTAAAGGCACTTAGCCACAACATCAAGTAGGCGCTCTAATTTCATTGGCTTGCGGAGAAAATGGCAAACCTCTAGCTGTTGGGCTCTCTCATAGACATCCGGATGAGCTGACATTAATACAATCGGTATTTCCGAATTCCTGTTGTCTGGGATGCGGAGCCATTGAATGAGTTCGCCGCCGTTGCGGTTGGGCAGATCGAAGTCGACCATAAAGAGCTGAAAGGTTATTTCTTTTTTCTCGATGAGGGCAATCGCTTCATCTACATCCGCGGCTAAGACAACAACCAATCCAACCTCGCGTAAAGCCGCCGCCATGGCATCACTAAGATCCGGGTCGTCATCGACCAAAAGTACATTGGCGTTTGCAATTTGGTTCTTCGAAATCACCAAGTCAGGACTTAACTTTTTGGGAGCCAACGGAAGAGTGAACCAAAACGTTGTCCCCTGTTTCACGCCAGACTCAAGTCCAATCTCTCCTCCATGGCCAGTAACAATTTCTCGAGCGATCCACAGACCTAATCCGCTGCCCTCTTGTTTCTGATCACGGCCACGAAAAAACTTGGAAAAGATTTGGGCATGTTCACTTTTAGAAATTCCGGGTCCATCATCGTGAATGACAAACCGAATTGATTTGGCCGACTCTTCTACAGAAAGGTGAATGGTACTGCCAGCTGGGCAAAACTTAATGGCATTCCCCACGAGATTGGAGGCCACCTGAAAAACTCGCAGACTGTCAAAATCTACCCAGAGATCCGATCGGAGCGGGGCAATTACGAGCTTAATGCCCTGTTTCTCGGCGAGCCGCTCAAACGCACTGCGAACCTCTGCCAAAAAATCCGCAACGTTGGTTTGGGCCGGCTCTATGACAAAGTGACCATCCTTGAGCATGGCGCCATCAAGAATGTCATGAATCATTCTTTCAATTCGTTCGCAGGATTTTACAATGCGAGAAGAATTATCACCGACAAGCTTGCTGCTAACCTGTGTACTTCCATTGGCATAGGATCCTAACAGCTGTGCCGTAAGGGTGATAGAACCCAACGGGTTTCTCAAATCGTGGCAAATGACGGCAAGCAGTTGTTCCCTGTCTTTCACCAACTGCTCATGAACTTTTTTAAAAATTTCCTGATTTTTTTTCTCTTGTGCTTGAGCGATCGAGCGAAAGAGTGCCGGGCCCAGACGAGCCAAATTGGACTTCATCACGTAATCCTGCGCGCCCGCAAGTAAAAGGTCGACTGCGTTCTCTTCCCCAATTTGTCCGGAGACGATGAGCACTGGGATATCTAAATAAAGTGACTCAAGTAACTTCAATGCCTCCATAGGACTGAATCCGGGAACATTGTAGTCGCATACAATAGCGTCCCAACCTTCCCGGAGGCGGGATTCAAACTGGCCCCGGTCCGCCACTCTTTCGACGGTGAAAGGGTCGCCGTGCCCCTTAGAGAGGTGCCTTTTAAGAAGTTCAGCATCGGCCTCCGAATCCTCGGCAAGGAGGACCCTGAAATGTCGATTTTTTTCGCATAGAAAAGAAACAATGTTCGGGTCAGACATTTATTCCAATTCCTAAGGTGAAGCGAAACGTTGACCCATTACCTACGGCAGACTCCGTCCCTACTTTTCCAGGATGCCTGCGAATAATTCGATGCACGGTTGCTGGCAGGTCGACCGTTTCCAAATTGAGGTCCACGTGGGTTACTCGGGAAAGCGCCATTAGATTTTCGATGAATGGATCCATCCTATCCCCTCCCTGACGTATAAAATCAAATTGCGTGAGGGCAGACTGGGACTGCTCAGTCGTTACAAAATTTCCCTTTGAAAGAGAGAGCCCGACGATAAGGCAAAGTAAAAGCGCCACCGGAGCGATCGCAAGGCGGCGTAGCGCTCGAGAAACGGTGGAACACGAGGAAAAAAATTCGAAGAAATCCCCAGTGGGACTTGAAAAAGTGGTCTTCACGTTAGTTATATAAGCAAGAATGCGGCCTTTAACTTCGTTGGTGAAGAGACTCCGGCGGCCCAAGGGGGCGTTTTTCCATATTTAGCTGAGGAGCACAGGGGGTTGCTCTGGGGAAATAATGGACTTTGACTAACTGGCGTGCTATTCCACCGCATGTTCAAAAAAGAAAAGCGGCGCCTCCTAGTGATTGAGGATGATAGTGAACTTTCCGCAATCATTGAGAAACACTTTAAAACGCTCGGCTATCACGTTGAAGTTCAATACGACGCATTGGGCCCCTTAGCGCGCCTTAGAAAGAACCTTGAGGACGGGGTTCCTTGG
>JAYVQZ010000186.1:0-8758 GCA_043776735.1 Deltaproteobacteria bacterium
ACTAAATCCATCTCTGATTCGTACGATGTGGGATGCCGGTCAGCCGAAAGTACTCGAGTCCTCTTCCATTTCGCCTGAACTGCTTCTGAACATATCACGGGAAAATAACCGGCCTGCAGGAATGCCAGTAAGCTGGATTTTTAATTTTCCAAACAAAAAGTACAACCTTGCGAGAAGTAACGCTAAAATAACGGCTAATTCTTAAAGGGGGCTAAGTGAACTTGACTCACACCGTTAGACTCGGAACCTTTTTTTTCGGGTCTCTTCTTTTCCATTTGCCTGCGTCAGCCAATGAGGTTGAAGTCGTCAACCGTACCGATCTCTTCGGAAACGTGGCCAACAAGGTGAAGAAGGTCGGTGTGGCCAATCCAGGAACCAAGTTTCATGTCATCTCACAAAAGGGGACCTGGACTGCGGTGACCTATAACGGAAAGTCGGTCTGGGTCTCGACAAAGAACGTAAGGGACCTGGCCTCCTCTGATTCTTCAAGTGGCTCTAGCGAATTAACCAGTTCCAGCACTCCTGGGGCTAGTTCCCCGCTTTCGGTTCATGCCGAGCTTGGCCTTCAAACTGGCGGATACGGAATCGCCCCTGGCATCGGCGCTTATTATAAAATTACCAATTTCTCGCCAAAGCTTCGGCTTGAAGTTGGGCCTTCGCTTTTTTTCTTTCCCTCCGCCGGAGGCACCGCCGCAACGCTTACTTCTGGAACGTCGGTCAGTGCGCTTGAAATAATGGTAGCCGGACGTCTGTTGTATTCGATGTCCCCCAAACTCGAGCTGGGTGGAGAATTTGGACCGGTTTACTTGAATTCTAGTGTCAGTGCAAAAACCGGGACCACCACTAGTTCATCAAGTGCGTCTAGCATCGGCGTGAATTTAGGCGGCGCTTTGACCTACCAGTTTGCCAAGTCATGGACTGGACTTGCCAACATTCGTTTCATTATGGCCAGCGGCACTGCCGTATTAACTTCCGCCGGCGCCCAATATAATTTCTAAGGTGGCATACACTAACTCACCCACCGTGCAGTGCTTCATTTCGACCTCTGAAATTTCGATGGAAGATTAGTGCTCGGAGGGTAGAATGAACGGACATTGCCTCCGTTGCCCCAAATTAAGTTATCTGATCGCTCCCAACTTCTCATTCTCTACGCTGGGCTAGCCTTTCTGATTTTCTTTCATCCTCGTTGGGCGCTAACGCACAAATACGGCATGGATGAGTCCTGCTACCTAGAATTTTTTCATCGATTCGTCGGAGAAGAGTTTCCTATTTGTTTTACGCGGACCAGTTTTTGGGGGGCCTCTTTATCCTGGGTTCCCGCCTATCTGCTTATTAAACCCCTCTCAGTAATCACCCGTTATCCTTTCACCGACTGGGCGCTGCCTATTGTTGGAATCCTCAGTTATTTGCAGTGGTGCGCTTCTTTGTTCCTAATGGACAAAATTCTGGTGCGGGCTTCGCAAGATCAACAAGTTCCAGAGCCGAGTTGCCTGTGGACATTAGCTCTTCTTCTTTGCGTACCAGCGACAAAATATGCTTTTCACTTTAATTTCATGACGCACTCAGCTGAAGTATTAATGATCGTTTTTCTTTTCTTCTTTTTGCAGCGAGGAAAAATCGGCTGGATGATGCTATTCGTCGTTTGGCTTCTGGTAACTCGCCTTAATGACGTCTTTGTTCTTTTAATCCCGTTTGCCGTCGTCCTCGAACGGGCGTCTACGTTAAGCCGGAAAACCGTGTGGGCTCTTTCGGCTGGATCGGTATTGGTCGTGTCCGTTGGTTCAGTAGTTTTATACCGGGCGGCTTTTGTAAACGGTTACGTTGGATTTTTCCTTCCCGACGTAATAAAAGCAATTCAGCTCACAGGCCTGCGTGAATTTTTTTTTAATCACAGTTATGGCGCCTTTTGGCACGATGTTCCTTGGTTATTTCTCCTTGGATCCTTTTCGATCAGATTTCTCAAAATAAATTGGATTGCTAGGGCAGTATTGATTTGGATGGTGGGCGTACTCATCCTCTCAACCAGCGCACGAATACTGGGTGGGAACTCGGAAGAACGTTTTCTCATTGGATCGTATTTGGCGGCTATTTTCGTCACGATAGGTGAGCTGCCCAAAATGCCAAATTGGTATCAGAAGTTTTTCCATCGTCTTGTTTTCCCCTGGGCAATTTGGCACAGCTATTACTATTACGTCACTCACCCATCGAACCTAAAATTCGTTTTTGAGAAAACAGGTATAAGAGATTTTTATCCTCTGTCAGCGTTGGGGCTATTGGCCTATCCCTGGCAAATAATTAAAAGCGGACTGGCGCTCTCCCCTCTTGGCTTCCTGGCGTTTTCCTGGGCTCCCGACTTGTCTATATTTAGTCAACTAAGTGCGTATCGCCAAGACACCTTGAAGGGGCCTGCGCTATTCATCCTTACGCTCAGTACGTTATTGATGAGTATTGCCGTCTTTGGCATTTTGGTTTCGAGGTTGCGCAGGAGATTTTTTGCAAAAAAAATATCTTCTGCAATTTCTTAATAGTCGAATTTGCAAATGCGGCTAAACCCTTAAAAAATACCAAAATGAATTTAGTGCCGGGATTAGAATGGCAAGCTACGCCGTTGCCGTAGTCGGGTCTTTCGCGGTATGAAATTCACTTCGTGCCCATAAAAACTCTTGAAATTTGGTTTAAGAAAGCAAACCGCCCCCTCCCCTGGCGAAAGACCTCCGATCCTTATTCCATCTGGATTTCTGAGGTCATGCTCCAACAGACCCAAGTCACAACGGTCATTCCTTACTACGATCGCTTCCTCGCGCGCTTTCCCACCGTAGACACATTGGCCAACGCTAAAGAGGACGACGTTCTCTCCCTATGGTCGGGCCTAGGGTATTACTCACGCGCGAAAAATTTACAAAAAGGGGCCAAACACCTTCTTAAAGAGCACCGCGGTACATTTCCACGAGATAGAGAAACCCTATTAAAGACGCCGGGAATTGGCCCCTATACCGCGGGCGCCATCCTCAGTATTGCCTTTAATCTGCGCGAGGCGATCGTTGACGGAAACGTTCAACGCGTCTTTTCCCGTTTCTATGCATGGCAAAAACCTTTGGAATCGAGTGAATCACAGAACTTTTTTTGGTCTAAAGCCCGAGAGTGGGTTGCAGGCTGTGACGATCCGAAGGCCATCAATCAAGGATTAATGGAGCTGGGATCTTTGGTCTGCATTAAGGGAAAACCACGTTGCGAAAGCTGCCCCATTTCCAAAGGCTGCCTTGCCCATCGGCGGGGCATTGCCGAAACACTGCCCGTAAGAAAACCAAAACGGCAAAAAGTTGATCTCTATTGGCTGTCAGTTCGTTACCAAAGAGGAGCGGAAGTCTATCTTCTGCGCAATGGCGAAGGAGACTGGTGGGAAAACCTCTGGGATCTTCCGCGCCATGTCTTTGAAAAACCGGGCCCCTTAAATGAGAAGGTCGAAGACCTTCTCAACGACCCCTTACGCGCTGCTAGGCGCTTGGGAATAAAACGCCACGCCGTCACACACCACCGTCTCCACGTTACCGGAATCTCCATTGCGCTGCCCCGTAAAAAAGACCTTCCTGCTGCGGTGAGAAATGGAAAGTGGTTTGCTTGCTCTGAAGTGGCAACCCTGCCGCTCTCCTCGCTCGCGCGCAAGGTACTCGTGTTAGAATAGAGACATGAAAAAGCTCTTTCTCATACTCTTTTTCTCCGCAAATTTAATGGCATTTACGGAGAACACGGAAACGCTCACTATCCCCCGAATGGCTACTCAAACCTTCCGTACCGAAGGGGTTTTTCAAGGAGGGACTTCCGAGAACGCAGGGATCAAGGGCTTGAAGTGGGAACTGCGCCCAGCAGAAGGGGCCGAACGTTGGACGTTGGAATTTTCGGAACCAAATTCTCCAAAGCCAGCCAAACTTCCCCCTCAGTTTCAAATAAAGGTGGTTAAAGCGGAGAGTTTTCAACGTAGTGATGGAACCGTCGTAGTCACCGAGCCCCCAAAAATTCTCTTTTTGCTCAGGGGCATTCAGGGGAGCCGTTTGGATAGGGTTCAGCTAAACCGGGCGATTAAAAAAAGCCGCTTTGTAAAAGAGATTATCCCTTATCCCGCGATTGAGGATGGTGATATGGCCATCGAGATGATCCTCTCTCGGGAGGCTTTTGTGTCTCCCTTTCATCCCCGCTACAGTGAAAATCAGATTGTCATGGACCTAAAATAGATAAGGGTACTCCGGCTTTAGCGACGGGCCCTAATCCTGTGTGAATCCAAAGAGTACCACGAGGGCCCTTCCTAGCTTTTGCCACAGCCGACGTGCGTTACTACTAACCAGAAGCTAACTTGCTTATTTTGAGATTGAGAAATCATTGATCTCTCCCTGCGTTTACGCTAACTTGCTGCAACGCGTTAGGGGAATTGACTTGGAGCAAGCGTTTAACATATTTGAATTTCAGGAGTTTCCAGCCTTTTTAACGGCGGCGTCGGCTCGTTTAGCTCCTCGCCTATCGGCGAAAAGAGGCTGCGCCGGGTATCTCTCCCGAGTTCTTGGCTACCGCTCTCCGCGAAGCATTGGCATGGTCCTAGCGGGAAGTCGCCTTCCCAGCAAACTGATGGTGGACCGCCTAGCCAGAAAGCTTTTGCATACCCCTTCGGAGCGGCGTTACTTGGAATTGCTCGTAGAGAAGGAACACCGCAATCGCGTGGGCGAAAATATAACCCCGCTCAATCAAGAGCTCCTTCAACTTCGCCCGACTCCCCTTTCGCGCCATTCGATCGACATCGTGGGCTTTAGCCAGATTTTCCAATGGTACTATTTTGTTCTCCGCCAGCTTGTCCAAATTCCCGCCATTGATCTGGATCCAGAAAAACTTTCCCAGCGACTGCGTAAAAAAGTTTCGCCAGAAAAAATTAAGGAAGCGCTTATCAGGCTTTGCCACTTTGGATACTTAGAAAAACAGGGCAATGCCTATCAGGTCCGGCATCCCGATCTGATCACCCCGGCTGACGTCCCCAGCCAGAGCCTTAGGCTGCACCATGTTCAAATGCTAAAACGGGCAACCGAGGCTATTGAAGAACAACCGGTTGAAAAGCGCGAGATCACTTCGGTAACACTACGAATGCGCCCGGAAGATCTTGTCGAGGCCAAAAAGAGAATACGCCAGTTTCGTGATGATTTTGACGCCTACTTCTCGAAAGAGGAGGCGGGCACCGAAGTGTACCAGCTCAATCTCCAGCTCTTTTCCCATACTGAGGAACCTTTATGAAAAAACAACTTCTACTTGGCGTTATTATCCTGGCTTTCTTTATTTCCCTAGGCTCGCACGCAAAACAAGATTCCGAAGCAATTGATGAGGGGTTTTTAGCGATCGCCGGACTTGACCTGATTTCAGGCGATGTTGCCAGCAACTCAAAGAAGAAGGCATTACAAAAGACTCAGGACCTTTCCCAGAACTTGGGCGGGGTGAGATCCACTCAAGTGAATCCTGAAGTTTTTGGCGATGCTGCGGGCAATGGTGGAGTGGCTCCCAGTGTTGATATATTTCGGCCACAACTTCGTGCCTACCAAAGAGTGGTTCAAGAGGCCGCTCGACGGGCTAGCAACAAAAGAACTCGCGCCCTACTTGAGGCAATAGACTCATTTTCTAACAACGTGCAGATCGAGCGCCTGCCCGTTGGTTCCAGCCGTGCTTTTGAAGAGTTTCGAGATCCCTATCACGCGGCCTGCAGCCGGCAAGGGGACTCCACCATCTTCATGAGTTTCCTATTAACCAATCGTTTTAGCGGCAGCCAGATGGCGGAAATCCTGACCTATCACATGGCCTACCTTGTTGGAGAGGACGACCCCAAAGACATTGCGGAGTTGGTCGACCTCTTACTGGCAGAAATCAGACAGTCCGGTTTTTAGTTCGCCGCATCATGCGGGTTCTATCCTCCGCTTTGCAATTGCAGGGAAGTTGTTTAGAGTCCGGCCACTGTGACCATAAAAAAAGACTCCTCAAAAGAAGCTCTCGATTACCATAGCCAGGGACGCCCCGGAAAAATCGAGGTCATCTCCTCAAAACCGTGCCGCACGCAGCGAGACCTCACGCTAGCCTATTCCCCAGGAGTGGCCTTGCCGTGCATGGAGATTTTTAAAAACCCTGAAGACGTTTACAAATATACCGCCAAGGGAAACTTGGTCGGGGTTATCAGTAACGGAACTGCCGTATTGGGCCTCGGCAATTTGGGAGCCGAAGCCAGTAAGCCTGTGATGGAAGGAAAAGGGATATTATTTAAACGTTTTGCCGACATTGACGTATTTGACATCGAAGTGGGCACTGAGGACCCGGATGCTTTTATCCAGTGTGTGCGCCTGCTCGGCCCCACTTTCGGCGGAATTAACCTTGAAGATATCAAGGCGCCCGAATGTTTTTATATTGAGGAGAAATTAAAAGAGGTCATGGACATTCCTGTCTTCCATGACGATCAGCATGGCACGGCAATCATTTCTGCAGCAGCCTTTCTCAACGCCTGTGAAATCGTTGAGAAGGACATTTCAAAAGTTAAGATCGTTTTTAACGGGGCGGGGGCTGCCTCCATCTCTTGCGCCAACCTCTACGTTCGCCTAGGCGCCAAGCGGGAAAACATCGTGATGTGCGATACCCACGGCGTGATCTACGAAGGGGGTGAAAAAGGGATGAATAAGTACAAGGAAACTTATGCCACCTCCCTTTCCCTACGGACTCTGGCCGAAGCCATGGATGGCGCAGATGTCGCCGTCGGCCTGTCGGCAAAAGGCGCCTATACCGCAGCTATGCTTCGTTCTATGGCAAAACGCCCTATCGTTTTTGCCATGGCAAATCCCGATCCGGAGATTGATTATCATGAGGCAAAGGCGGTCCGTGACGACCTTATTTTTGCAACCGGCCGTTCGGATTATCCCAACCAGGTGAACAACGTTTTAGGTTTTCCCTTCATCTTCCGGGGCGCACTCGACGTTAGAGCTCGCCAGATTACTGAAGAGATGAAAGTGGCCGCCGTATTAGCGCTTTCAAACTTGGCCAAGCAGGAAGTGCCTGAAGTGGTTTCCAAGGCCTATGGGGGAAAACGGTTTAAATTCGGACCTGAATACATCATTCCCAAACCTTTTGATTCCCGAGTCCTTCTTTGGGTGGCACCTGCCGTTGCCAAAGCCGCGATGGAGTGCGGAGTCGCCCGCAAAAAGATCGACCTCGACGAGTACGTGGTTGAGTTAGAACGCCGGCTAGGCGTGCGCCAAAGTTTTGTGCGTTCGATCAAAGAAAAGATCAGCCCTGAAGAAGGACGTAAAGACGACCGCGCACTGCCCAAGATCGTCTTCCCTGAAGGGTCCAACAGTAAAATTCTGCGAGCGGCAGACATTATCGTGCAAGAAGGGATTGCAGAACCCATTTTACTAGGAAATGAAAAACGCATTCAGGCGGCGATAGAACGCCTGGGATTAGTCAACCTGGACAGTGCTAAAATTATCGCCCCCTCGCTATCCGACAACCGAGAATCGTACGCCAATGATTTTTGGGAACAGCGCCAACGCCGCGGCTACACCAAAGATCAATGCTTCTCGATCATGAAGAACGAAAACTACTTTGGTTCAATGATGGTGCGTCGCGGTGATGCTGACGGCCTACTCTCTGGCGTTACCCAGAGCTATCCCGACACCATCCGACCGTTCTTACAGACAGTGGGGGCCCGCAAAGGGATGAAGATATCGGGTGTCTACATGATGCTTTTTAAAGAGCGGATTCTCTTTCTTGCCGATACCACAGTGAATGTGGACCCCACAGCAACCGACTTGGCTGACATTGCCATCTGTTGTGCCGAAGAGGCTCGCTTTTTTGATATCGAGCCCAAGGTGGCGATGCTGAGCTTTAGTAACTTTGGAAGTAACGATCATCCGTCTGCTCTTAAAGTTCGGGAGGCAACCCGCCTCATCAAGCTTCGTCGTCCCGACATTCTCGTCGACGGCGAAATGCAGGCGGATACTGCGCTAGTTCCCGAAATCGTGGACGAGACCTTTCCTTTCTGTGAAATCAAAGGAGGCGCCAACGTGCTCATCTTCCCCGATCTTCAATCAGCCAATATTTGTTACAAGATGCTTCAACGAGTGGGCGGAGCTGAAGCTATCGGACCCATTTTGGTGGGCATGAACAAACCCATCAATGTTTTGCAACGATCTGCAGATGTAGACGAAATCGTGAACATGGCGATGATCACGGTCTTAGAAATTCATAAATCCGATTCGTTTTCTACGGAACTGCGAACGTAAGGGGGATTTCAAGTGGCTCCAAGAGCGGTATTTTTCTCTTTCCTCGCCGCTGTTCTTCTATCGCTTGCGCAATGCGGAATTAAAGACAGCACTAAGCCTGAGCCGCTTGAGGAGCCCGGACAAACTGGCAGTTTTCCCCCGCGGAGCACAAAAATCCTCTGGAAGGTTCCTCTGGTGGCTCAATCTACGGAACACACCTGTGGCGCAGCTTCCTTACAAGGCCTGCTGGCATACTACGGAATGGCGTACACTGAAGAGTTTTTGGCAAAAACGATGGGTTCCACGCCAAAGGACGGCACCGATCATTTAGAAATGGCAGCCTTTGCAAGAAAGGTTGGGCTCAAGGCGACTATACGGTCGAACCTTCAAATTTCTGATTTGGCAGGGGCCATCCAAAAAGACCATCCTGTGATTGTGGAATGCCAGGCACACGATGAGGCCAAGCCAGCAGAGGGGAGGCTTGCTCA
>JAYVQZ010000187.1:0-2258 GCA_043776735.1 Deltaproteobacteria bacterium
GCCAAGTTTCAGTCGCTTGCCAAAAAGTATGCGAATACGGAATCTGAGCCAGCGATCCTAATACGCCTCATTGAGGCACTAGAAGTAGCCGCCAATCTCGAGTTTCGTATCGCGCACGGAGAAGCTCATCAAAAAAAGCGTACAGTCAATTTATCGCGATACCAACTAGCCCTAAAAAAGATGGTGGAAACCGCCTCACTAACGATAAAGAAGTACCCAAGTGCTGAAGGTATCGTTCGAGTGTTCTTCTCACGCGCGCACGGTTACTCCGAGCTAAAACAGATCTCCGAGTCAAAGAAGGATTACGATTACCTTGTCCTCCGTTTTCCAGAAACCAGTTGGGCCATTCGGGGAAACATGGCCCTTGCCGATTTCGCGGTGAGTGAAAAAGACCATCGGCGAGCCATCTTCTATCTAAAACGTGTCGATAATAAAACTCTCGATTCTCACTACCCTTTAGCCGTTTATCAGCTAGCCTGGTCGCACTTTAATCTCAACGACATTCCCAATTCGCTCTCATACATTCAACGCAACATCAGTTACTACCGAGCTAAGCAAGAGAAGAATCCAGAAACTCGCCTCTCTCTCACCGAGAAATCGCTATGGGAACACAGCTTGCGCGACGGAGTAACCTTCTATTTTGAAGGCTCCGCAAAGAAGTTTTCCGAATACTCGACAGTGGCGGCCCTTCCCTACTTTCGAAATCTCGAATCCGGTCCCTATTTGGGCAACATGATGACCCTTTATGCCAAACTGCTTCGCGCTCACGATCGAGCGCAAGAACTTGATGAATGGAAAACAAGAGCCGTTACCGAGGAGCCAAACCGTCCAGAAACCTTAGAAATTGTCATGACGAATTTCGAGTTTCTGGCGCAACGTCGCCTCTACGAACGTTGGATCTCTGCGGCAGATTCTTTTAAAATTCTCGACAAAGCCACCTCGGGGCGAATGAGAAAATATCCAGCATACGGAGCTGCCCAATCACTTTTATTACAAACCGCGGCCACGTTTCAAAAAACAGTTGCCTCAGAAAAGGATTCGAAGCGGGCCAATAAACTATGCCACGTTCTTGCGGGTACCTATGAAGCGTTCACTGAAATTGTCGAAGACTCCGATCCCCGTCTTGCTCAGATTCACTACAACCTCGCGGAGACCTATTTTAAAATAAACGAATTTGAGCGGGCTACCGCAGAATATTTTTGGGTTGTAGAACACTGGAGCAAAAAGAGCGCCTTAAACCTAACGGACGTGCGCCTAAAAGCAATTTCAAGTCGTTATCAGCTTTTCGCTAAGGAGGGGAAACTCCCCCAGAGTCTAAAACCAGCTCCCCTTTCTGGAACGGAGATACCAGTCTTTGGAGACCTTGATAAAAGCGTAGCGGAATGGATTCGTTGGGTCGACGCCTATGTCTATGACGTTGGACGCGAGAATGCGTCCGCTGATGAATTCCTTTTTGAGTCTAACCGAATTCTCTACGCCAAGGGCCAGACAAATGCTGCCTTGTCTCGCCTCAAACGCTACGTAAAGGAACGTTCGACCTCGAAAACTGCTGTGGCGGCGGCCAGTTTGATTCTGGACACCTACGTCTCGGCCAGCCGCTGGCAATCGGTCTTAGAAACCTCAGAGCAGTTTTTAGCCCTACCCAAACTTGGAGATGCCGACTATCGAAAACAGCTGTCGAAAATCCCCGGAGATTCCTACCTAAAAATTATTGAGGAGTCGTTTAGGAAAGAGGAGTTTAAAGAGGCCCTAAGCCACTCAGACATCTTTTTAAAACGCTATTCCAGCAGTTCTCGCACCCCCGACGTTCTTTTTCTTGCTGGCCTGGCCTCACAAAAAACAAAAGATCTGAAAAGGGCTGAAAATTATTACACCGAGTTTCTAAATCGATTTCCAAAAAATGAAAATCGCTCTTTGGCGCTCGCCGCTCGCGCTGGAATTCAAGATGCGGAATACAACTTCGACGGCGCCTTAGATGATTATGAGGAGAGCCTGAGCCTCCGCACCAATAATAGAAACGAAGCCAAAGCCGCGACCGATGGCGGAGGCGAAAGATTTTTCCTTCTTAGCTGGCTTGCCCGAAGACCCAAGCCATTGGATTGTAGCCCTTATCAACAAGACGATGAGACCAAGCGTTCTTGCAATAAATACCGAGCCCTCATCTATCTGGACAAAAAGAAGGGGAGTTTCGACGAGGCAGAAATGGTAAAACGGGCCACTCAAGGCCCCAAAGAAAACCGGCCACTCTGGGCAGCCGC
>JAYVQZ010000188.1:0-8704 GCA_043776735.1 Deltaproteobacteria bacterium
CCTTTCGAATTGGAGCGGGGCTAATAGCTTTCCTCCTCATAGGAAGTGCCTTCTATTACGGTTATAACTGTTGGCGCCTCTACTCGATCTACCGCAAGAATTTTGCTACCTCGTTTTGGTCTATCCATCGCCTTACTGGCGATGAGCAGTCTTTTATGGCTTATGTGGCGTGGGCTAGGTTTATCTCCGACGGCGAGCCGGTCTTACTTCACCCAGAGAATTATCACCCCGTCCCCTGCACGAGATCCCTAATTGAGTCTGGCCATAGTCCTTTTGGAAATTACGCCGAGAGTATGCGTGAAAGAGGAAAACACTATTGGAAATTCATAAAGGAACAAGACTCAGTTTTGCCTGAGTATCAATGTAAGAAGGGGCAAACCAATTTCTGGGTAAATTCATTAGGGGCAAAATTGTCTGACACCAGCCTACTGATCTACCAGCCCCAAACTGGTCAGGCGTACTTTCAGATTAATTAAATTCTGTCGTATTTCGCGAAGCGAAACACGATAGAATTTATCCTGAGGGCTTTAGGCCCGAAGGATCTCTTTGTTTTGCGACGAGATCCCTTTACTCAATGCCACTCACGATGGGTATGAGTTCGCTGATACTCTAAGTCATCCGCATTGGGCAGGAATTCATAAAACTTCCGTGTTCCCGACGTCCGAATCCACTTAAAGCCAACTTTTTCTAACTCTTTGGTTTCCACATCATCCGGTGTAGTCGTCGACATTACTAGGCGTTGGACAAGCAGATCTTGAAAGGCAAAACGAATTGCCGGCTTTAGGGCTTTTGAATATTTTTCCAGGTCTTTTTTCGAACGAGGAAGTTTCCGAATTGAAAGTTGTACGACTCTTTCCTTGGGACCAATTCCATAGGAAGCTAGTTCGCGAATTCCTTTTGTCGTAAGGGTTAGGTAGCTAACGACGTGGTCGTCGTCTTTGTCAGAAATCATAAGATAGATTGAGTCGTTTTCAATTGGTTGCTCCGTGAAGCCCCATTCGTCCATCTCACCAAGGAAGTTGGTCGCATCGTATTCGTATCCATGCTTTGAAAAATCATGAATGCCAAACTCGCCCATCCGCAAGGAATTGATGTCCTGAACGTTGCTGTTAGGGTTGATCTTTGTAATTATTCTTTGCTGCGGAGCCAAAAAGTGCTCGGGAGTGAGCAATCTGGATATCTCATTCTTGATTAAGTAGGCCGTGACCTTAGCCCGGCTTTGGTCATCCACTTTGCCTGCCGTTTCCAATTCAACAGCCAACGCAACCAACTCGGCAGGAATTTGTTTCTTGCGCTGCGGAAGACGACCTTCAAGGAGAAAGGCCGCGTACCGAAGGGCGCCGTTAAGATTGGGAGGGTTATTGTTTCGTAGCGTCTTAGCCCTAAATTCTGCAGTGTCGCGCAGTCTCGTATCTTTGCTGGCCAGCTCCATTAGTACGTACATCATTTCCAAAGCATGATCTTTGCTATCCCAATCGCGGAGTTCAATGTCGTGAGCGTCTGGCTTTTTCCACCGATGGCCTTCTACTCGCACAATGCCTCTACCGATCTGGGGCTGATCCTGTTCACGGGCTTCTTGGATGTTATTAGAAAAAGAGGTTCGGTCTTGAGGGTAAATGGTTTCCCCGTCGGTTTTGGCACCGAGAACGAGAAGATCAAAAATCAGTTTGGTCTCCACAGCCCGTGCCACATTAATCGTGTTGCCGACTTCGATATGTTTTGCTGGGATGCTCACGTGGAAATGGGTCTGGGGATAGATTGTCTCTAGAAAGAGCCAGTCGATGATCCTTTTGAATTCGACCGGTTTGCTAATGGACCCATCAAGCACCAGTTCAACCGCCAAATAGTGATTGGGGCCCGAATCATTTTCTAAAATAGCTGTGACCGGAATTTTCCGAGCTTTTAAGGAGTGGTCCACCCATTTTACGAGGATCTCGGCGTACTGGCTGCCCACTGCATTGCTGTTATGCCAGTCTTTAAGGGCGGCGTAGGTAATGTCGGTCAATACAAACGTGGTATTAGCCTTAATCTCCACCATGGGGTTGCGCAAAGCCAGTCTGGTAGCTTCTTCGGTAGGAAGCCCCATCACCGCTTGAAGTTCCTTAAGCGTGTACTTGGGCCCTTTTCTTCGCAATTCCTTATCTAATTCCTTAAAGCTCTTTGGATTCTGAGAAACGATATTGATGCTGTCGCAGAGATTCCAAAGTTCTGCATCAAATCCAAAACGGAAAGGAGCCGCTTTGGCGCCCCGGCCAAGCAAAAATTCCTTTTCGGACTCCCAAAATTGCGCAGCAGTCCGGGTCGGATTGATATTGGCTAGAAGGCGATCCTTGCACTCAACCGCAACTTCAACGGCAAAAATCGAATGGGTAAAAAAGACAAATAGAAACAGGCCGAAATGACGCATGGTTTAAGCACTACTAGATCACCGGGGTGAAATAAACAGATAATGACAGGTAGCGTTACCGTGACGATGGGAGCACGAAACTATTGGGGAATTCAGTAAAAAAGGAGGCGTCTCTACCGACTGGCACGCGTTCTTTTGCCGGTATGGGGAAAGCCTGCACCGACGTCCTGGCTGACTAGAGCTTCTGGTTTGCGAATCACCTTATGGGCAGCCTGATGGCCCTTCTTCTTGTCTCTCTCCTTTTTGATTTGGGTGGAGAGCTTATGTACCGCGAGATCGATCGACTCATAGAGATCTTCGGTGGTTGCTATAGCCACAATGTCTCGGTGCTCGGCATGGCAGACGATTTCGCAGCAGTGATTTGTCTTTTCCATGCTTACCGTAACAAAGAGTTCGACGGGATAGGTGATGAGCTTGTTGAACTTATCTGTTTTCTTTTCGATGAGCTTTTTGAGCGCAGGGGTGACTGCCAATTTTCGAAAAGAAAGGTGCAAGTTCATGAGACTACTCCTAGAAGGAAACTATCGTTTCTACAATCCTACAAAATCAAAATACTTTTTTTCGTTTAGATGAGGGTAAGATTCCCAGCATCTCGCGATATTTAGCTACTGTGCGACGAGCAATGTTGATGTTCTCTTTTAAAAGAACCTCAACAATCTTCTGATCGCTGAAGGGATGATTGGGCGGTTCCTGTGCCACAATGGCTTTCACTTTTTCCTTAACGCTTTCACTGGCAACGTCTGAACCGTGAACTCGACTAATACCACTATTGAAGAAGTACTTTAATTCAAAAATTCCACGCGGCGTGTGCACGTACTTGTTGGTGGTGACTCGGCTGATGGTGGACTCATGCATCCCAATGTCGTTGGCAACATCACGAAGCACCATGGGTTTTAAAAAGGCGATGCCTTTATCAAAAAACTCACGTTGCTGCCGCACAATGCTTTCGGTCACCTTAAAAATGGTTCGCTGGCGCTGATGAATGCTGCGGATAAGCCATACGGCCGAACGCAGTTTTCCTTGAACATATTCTTTAGTGTCGGCCGCATTCTCTGCCGTCTTAGCTTTGTCTTTATCGCCTAAAAAGTTTTTGTAGAATGGGGAGATCTTAAGTTTTGGTAGTCCATCTTCATTAAGCATTACCACGTATTCAGTACCGCGCTTAACGACATAGATGTCGGGAATAATGTAATGAGACGGGGATCCACCAAAGGCGCGGCCTGGTTTAGGCTCTAGCTCTTCGATGATTTTAACTCGCTCAATGACGTGCTCGACCGTAAGCCCTAAGGCTTTGGCGATGGCTTGGTAATTCTTTTTCTCAAGGTCAGAAAGATGGTTTTCGACCATCTTCTCAAGGTAGTCATCGTTGTATTGAAGATCATAGAGTTGCACTAAAAGGCATTCTTTAAGATCCCTGGCACAGACCCCGAGCGGATCAAATTCTTGAACTCGGTAGAGGATGGCTTCGAGCTCGTGCAGGTCAAAGCCTTCTTTCTGTGCAATCTCATCGAGAGTGGCCATGAGGTAGCCGTCGTCATTCACGTTACCGATGAGGGCTTCGCCCATTCGTTTTTCTTTGTCGGCCATGCCGCTTAGCTTTAATTGCCAGCCTAAATGATCAGCCAAAGAAGAAGGGTTGGTCAGTGTATTTTCGTAAGTTGGCAAATCCTCATCGCCACCGCGGTAGACGGGAAGGCTTGGGGTGGAACGGGCGTTCTCGAGATAACTTTCCCAGTTAAACTCCTCGCTCGCTTGGGGGCTCTCTTCGGTGTTTTTCTGCTGTTCGGCAGGGGAGACTTCATTAATAGACTGCGCCGTACCTTCCGAGTCAGCAGCCTCTTCAAGTGCCGGATTGTCTACCAGCTCGGTATTGATCAGGTTCTCAAGTTCCATACGCGAAAGCTGGAGGAGTTTGATAGCCTGCTGCAGCTGCGGTGTCATCACCAGCGACTGCGACATATTGAGAGATTGTTTAAGTCCGATTGCCATTGCTATAGCCTAAAGTTTTCACCCAGATAAAAACGCTTTGCGGCGTCGTTTTCAACAATTTCTTGAGGCGTTCCGTGTAACCAAATCTTACCATCTTTAATGAGGTAAGCCGTGTCACAGCTCGATAACGTCTCACGAACGTTGTGATCTGTAATGACGATCCCAATTCCACTAGCTTTCAAGTGGCCGATAATTCCCTGAATTTCGGCAACCGCGAGAGGATCGATTCCCGCGTACGGCTCATCAAGCAAAAGGAACTTGGGCTCTAGCACGAGAGCCCTCGCAATTTCCAATCGCCTTCGTTCACCGCCACTAAGCGTTAGCGCCTTATTCTTAGCCAAATGAGAGATAGATAGCTCGCGCAGTACTTTCTCTGACCTGGCTCTCTTTTCTTTTCGGCTAATTCCCAGATTATCCAAAACCAATCCTAAGTTATCTTCGACGCTCAGCTTCCTAAATACCGAAGAATCTTGAGGAAGATAGCCTAAACCAAGACGCGCCCTGGCAAAGATAGGCTCATTGGCGAGATTTTTCCCGTCCAAAATCACCTTACCCTTATCTGGCCGTACCAAGCCCACGATCATGTAAAAGGTCGTGGTCTTACCCGCTCCATTGGGCCCTAAGAGTCCTAGAACCGCGCCTTCGGGGATCGTAAGAGAGACGCCGTCGACAACGGTCCGCCCTTTAAAACTCTTAGTAAGATCTTCCGTATGCAGGTTCACTAGCTCGAACTCCCTTCCGCCTCTTCCACCTCAATGCGATCTTCGTCGGTGAAGAGAAGGATGCGTTTCCCGCGAATCTGATTCTCTTTTGAATCTACGCGAGCTTTCCCTTCCAGCAAGATCTGGTTTCCCCCCACCTGCAAAGCCGCAGAATTAGCATAGGCGGTCCTATTACGGGTGAGTACCTTGACGTTCCCCGAAGCTTCAATGTCCTCAGCTTCCCCGTCCAGTTTAAGTTTGAGACGCTCGCAGGTAACGGACATCTTAGGCATCATGGCTTTCACGTTACCTGAAAAAATGGAGCGCTGTTCTGAGGTGAAAAACTCGCCTTGGGCGGAGTCAATCCGTAGCACGTCCCCATGCCCTCCAAGCCGCCTTTCGCCGTGCACATTTTTTCTCAAAAGGAAGTGCTCCGTATCAATATTTCCTAGCAGACCGGTCCCCCGCAAACGCATTTTGGGGCGCAGGGGATCTGGCCCCTCCATTCTTACTACGTCTTGACTGACGAAAAGGTGTGTTCGGCCTTGGTACGTAAGGTTCTCCATGCGAAATAGGTAGCCCGATCTTGACGTGATATGGACGTCCCCATTGAGATCTACTTCTTTGCGGGACATGTAGGTACGGCCGTACTGACTGGTGGTTTTCACGACATTGCCTGATTTCGCTGAGGTGAATTCGGCAACGACCCCAGTAAGAAAAGCGTAGTCCTCTTTGCGGTGGAGTTCGGCAAACTCAGAAATAATTTTCCACCGGCTCTTATCTTCGGCGGTTTCGTAAAAACTGGCCTTCACCATTCCAAAATTCGCCTTAGTACTTTGTAGGGCATAAAGCTCAGGAGAGGTTTCTACCGGAGTTCCCGTCTCAGGCTTGTCGCTCGTCGCCGGAAAAAGAAAGAGAACTAGCGCCCAACTGACGGCAGCGGCAAGGGCAGAGTATTTAAAAAACAAATTCATGTTATTTGGTTACGATACCGAGCCTAGAGGGGGCAGTCATCCGCGAAAGCATTCCCACGGGGTGACTACCTTTTGGATGTCGGGCGGGTTATTATCGCTATATAACCACTTTTTAGACCAACTCCGGCAAAACGATGCCCCCGCTTCAATCCAAACTTATTGTTGTTGGAATCGATGCGCGTCTAGCTTTAGCGGGGTCGCCTGGCTGGAGCAGCTACGCCCACGGGCTTCTCACGGCACTAGGCAGCCAACCTGGCGTTCATTTAAAGGTCCTTTTTCCAGACACCGGTGTGGCGCATGCCTTGGCCGAGTCAATTGCAGGAACCCACGTTGAAAGCCATTTCGAAGTCTTTTCCACTTTCTCAAATGACTTTTACAATTCGTTGCCCTACCAAACGGATCCGGCGTTGAGGTTAGGTCAAATCGATGTTTTTCATTCGCTGACGCGGTTTCTTCCGATAACTCCCTTTCGTCCTTTGGTGGCAACGGTCCACGATGTCGCCCCCATTTCAGATCCTCCTTTTAAACTAGAATACCGGGCGGCTACCACCCGAGCGTTGAGGTATCTCAAAGAGAGCTCGGCGCAGATTGTTGCCGTCTCCAATTTCACCCGCGATGAGCTGATAGCGCGCGGCGGACTTAGCCCTAGCGCAATTAAGGTGGTTTATGAAGGGGTCAACGAAGCGCTTTTGCAGAACTTTGACTCCACCCCTTCGGTTTCTTCGCCTTACCTACTCTACGTTGGCGGCGCAGGAGATAATAAAAACCTCCCTCGACTCATTGGGGCCGTGGAGCAAATTCAAAAAAACTACCCTTATCGGCTCTACATCGCCGGTGCCAAGGAGTGGGGACATTTGCGTTTTAACTCGCTTTACCATCAGTCCAAAGAGTGGGTGAGCTACTTGGGTTTTGTAGACAATCGACGTTTAGCAGCCCTCTACCGTTCTGCTTCCCTTGTTGTGGTTCCCTCTCTTCACGAAGGGTTTGGGCTTCCCCTTATTGAGGCCATGGCGGCGGGAGCCCCGTTGGCATGTTCCGATATTCCAGCCTTTCGTGAAGTGACTGGCGGTTGGGCTTCTTTTTTTGATCCCAAATCTGAAAAGGCGATTGTGGGCTCTCTATGGGAAATGCTTAGCCCCAATGGCCGGGCAAAAGAACTGGCTCAAAAAGGTGTGGAACACGCGCGTGGGTTTCGGTGGACCTTCGTGGCAGAGCAGATGATTGGTCTTTATCGGGAGCTGACACAGCCTAAAGAGGTTCCGGCAGAGCCAAAGAAGACTCGAGGCGCGGTAAAGAAGCCTCAGTCTCGCCAGCGATTGCCTAGCCTTACCTAGAACTTGCTTTTTTCATATTCTCGGGTCCGAAGGACCCGGGCGTCTCAACCTAGGGCAACTCTATTTACTCTGGGTGCGCTTTAGAGCGGCAATCTCCTCTTAAGCGGCTTTTAGTTTCTTGTCCGATTCAGTGCGCTCAGTAGCTGACTTTTCTATTGCTGAATTTGCCCCGCCCAAGGCTTTTTCACACGCAGCCAAATCCCACTTTTGATGTAGTGGCATTTTATTTAACAGGTTGTTTAGACCATCAATTGAGCTTTTAAGGTTCTTATCAAACTGTTCGAAATGCGTATTCATCGCCGAGGTAAGATCGTCGACCGCTTTTTCAATCTTTCTGACTTGCTCGTCTGTTAATTTGGGATTGGACATTGATCGGGCGCTGTTGTCTTTGTTCTTCGGCGGAATTTTGGAGTCATGTTCGGCGCTGGCCATCCGGGTAAGGACTACCAAAAAAATACCACACAATAAGAGGTTCGATTTTTTCATCATGGCTCCGGTTTTTGTTGGAATATTATTGTACCGCGCTTGTTAATTTATACGAATCGCCTGAAGGCAGCCGTCCAGCCCTTCGGGCTTGCGACAAATCCTTCAATTAAGATCGTCCAATCTGTAACGATCGTAAAAAAGTTAGACACTTTCCTAAGTTGTCCCCGGCTCAAAGTTAGGGCAGGGAATTGCATTGGATTAGGGTCATAAGCGAGGATTTCCATGCCTTTGGACCGCGACCCCTTGGCTCGACAACGCTCAGCTGTTGAGACTTCCGATTTCCGCGATGAACGCGGATCATTATTTCCTATTTTTCTTTCGGTGATGGCTTTTGGAGCGGGTGAGTTTTTTACTGAACTCAATATCGATAGCCTTCCCGGCGGATTGGTTTTCCCGCTGGGCTTTATCCTTTTTTGGGCTTTCTACTATACGTACTACCGTCCCAATGTTCTGGAGGACCACCTACGCCCGATGTCCGAATTAAACTTTCCCAACGTTTTTGGTTTGGTTTTTGGAACCATGGTCTGGTTTGTAAAGGTCACCGTGGTAGGGCTTTTTGACCTTCTGTTCGTGCGCTGGTGGAACCGGTCAAAGGCTACGCCTAAGGAGAAAGCTAAGTCTGAGGCTAAGTTTTCTGGTGCTTGGTCCGGGCAGACGGGCAGCTTCTCCTACAAAAAGCCATCCCCCAGCCAATCGGCGCCAAAGTCAGCCGTTCCTGAGAGCCTGCCGCAAGAGCTTCAGGTGGCCCTAGGGCAGCTAGGGATCGACGGCGGCAATCCGCCCTGGGATGTGATTCACAAGCGCTACCGTGAG
>JAYVQZ010000189.1:0-8679 GCA_043776735.1 Deltaproteobacteria bacterium
TCGCGACCTTGTCATTAACTCGGTGCAATCCTGCGTGCAAGCGGCGGCAGATGGCTACCCTAGCGTACACGCGCCAGAAAAGCGCTGTGGTGGCCGCGAGCCGCTTTGAGCGTTTAAAGGCTTACATGAAGTAATTAATTCCGTTTACCGACTTCAGTAAATTCGAACATTGCGGGGTCGACGGGTTACTTCGTAGGATTCTTCCAAATAGAATCCAAGAATTGATCGCGTCCCGATCGGTAGCGGTAATAGTGATAGCGGACGGGATTTTTTTTGTAGTAGTGTTGGTGATATTCCTCAGCAGGCCAAAATTTTCCGGCGGCTACGATCTCTATCACAATCGGTTTAGGAAACTTTCCCGACTTGGCTAGTGCGAGCTTAGACGCTTCGGCCATTTTTTTTTGCGCTTCGGAGTTGTAGTAGATTCCAGGTCGATACTGTTTGCCGCGATCTACGAACTGCCCGTCGACATCGGTTGGATCCATGCTGTGCCACAACACGTCCAGCAGCCGATCGTACGTCACCTTAGTTGGGTCGTACTTAATCTGTACCGCCTCGGTGTGGCCTGAGTCGCCGTAGTTTCCGTACGTCGGTTTGTCTGCCGTACCTCCGGTATAGCCCGACAGAACCTCCTTGACGCCGTCCAGTTTTTCAAAAGGACCTTCCATGCACCAGAAACAACCTCCGGCGAACAACGCAACCTCTTCGGCCGCACGTGCGGGGAGCGTTGTGAGGAATAATAAACCAAACACGATAAAGTATTTTTTCATAGCGCCTCCGTTACTTCTTTTTTTCAAAAAGGGGCAGGTACTCCGCCAATTCTTCTTCCTTAAGTTTAGAAACCGGAACGAACCGCAGTGCCGCCGAGTTCATGCAATAGCGCATACCTGTAGGTTTGGGACCGTCAGGAAATACATGCCCAAGGTGTGAATTGCCGTGAGTCGAGCGCACTTCTGTCCGAGTGGAGAATAAACGCTTATCCACTTTTTCCAGCACGTGTTCCTTCACGAGCGGCTTCGAGAAACTTGGCCATCCGGTTGCGGAGTCGTACTTATCGATCGAAGAAAACAACGGTTCGCCCGAAACACGGTCTACGTAGATTCCCGCTTCGTGGTTGTTCCAGTATTCGTTGTTGAAAGCTGGCTCGGTGCCTTCTTCCTGACTGACGTAGAACTGCTCTTTGCTCAATTTAGTTTTTAGCTCTGCCACAGGCGGCTTCTTGTAACCCTTCATGTCTTTTCCCTCTGAGATCGCGGTCAAAAAGAATGTTAGTAGTACTAAGAATGACCTTTTCATTGTTACTCCTTAACCAACGGTAGATCCCCACCGATGGCCTGAACGGGGGTTAGTTGTCCCGGTTTTGAAACCCACGCGGCGACACTGTACGAGCCGGGCATCACCGATAGCCTGGGTTGTACGTTTAACGTCGCCACAAAACGGTTCCCCCTTTTCTCCATTTTTCCGGATTGAAGTTGCAGCACCACGAATTCATGGTGCAGCGTACGATTAGAATTTTCACCGGACATCACTTTGGAGATTAGGCCATTGCCCAATAGTGCGGCAGTGGCCGTCCATTCCAAAGCGCTACCCGCCGGAGTAAAGGCGACCTCCATCACGTTGTCCTTCTTAACAGTAATGCTCAAGATGCCGGCCTTGGTACCTGGGCTCTGGGGAACCTTGCGCCGCTGGAGAATTCCGGTACGCCACTCGCGTCCATTTAGCACGAAGGCGGGCGTGTAAACGTTCGGCTGGCTCCACTCCGCAGCGTACTCACTTTGGCGGCCCGTGAATGCAGCTTTTGAATTCGGATCGGACCAGCCGAGTCGGTTCCAGTAATCCACATGAAATTCTACGGGGACAAAACTTTTCCAAAGGCCAGAGTCCTGGCGAAGTGCGGCCATCCACTCATCCGCAGGGGGACAACTACTGCATCCTTCAGAACTATACAGCTCTACCAGCGGCACTGCGTTTTCAGGGCTTTGAAATTCGACAGCGTGGGCGAGTGAAGCCAGGATGCAAAATGCGAAAAGGGCTAAGGCTAGTTTCATACAAAGCCTCCTTACTGGTACTTCGCTCGGGTGGCCGAAAGGGTTACCGCTACCAACGGAGAAATAAACGACCGGCTATCCCCCCGATAACACAGCTAAAAAATGCAGGAAGGAGGAAGTGGCAGGTTGCCACATGCAAGGAGAGGGAATTAGTGCAGCACAGGGTCAGTGCGGAGGCGGCAAGGGCAACACTAAGCAGTCCTACAAAGGCGCCCACGCGAAGCGGACGGGTAACGGCCCTTCGGCGCAAAACGCCGAAAATCGCGAATGAGGGTAACAAACTAAGTAGCAACGCCTCTTTCACGCAGATAATCGCTCCGAGTTCGCTCCAAAAGGTTTCGGGGGAAGGGGACCAGGGAAATGAGAAAAGGGAGAGGAGGCTAAACAGGAAGGGGACCAGAGCAACGTAATAAAGGCGGCTATCGTCATTGCGGCCGGGAGTTGCGGAAATCGCTAACGCTAGGGCGAGGCAAATGGCGCCTAGTAGGAGGCCGCCCGCGAAGAGTAAAAACGTCGTCGACATCAGGACGCTTCCCACGTCGGGACGTAACGCCCGCAACAAAAGTTGTCCCCCAAAAATTGCCAGGCAAAGGGCGAAGATAAATCTGGCGGTGCGCACCGGTGTGAAAGGCTGCGTCGCCGACAGCTCCTTTGAAAGTTTCTGAATGAGGGCGTCGGTCTTCAATTGAATTTATCCTTCAAGCGCTTCAGGGCCCGGTGCACGGAGACCTTCACGCTTGACTGTGTAGTGCCGGTTTTTTTGGCGGCCTCCGCAGTGGTAAAACCTTCTAGCTTCACTAGACCCAGCAGTAGTCGTTGCTTGGCCGGCAACGCCTGGAGAAGTTGCTCAACGTCTAGCGCATCGGAAAAATCGGGGTTAACAGAAATTTCTGGCACAGACTCAAGTGCCACGGGACTGCGGTGGCCTTTCGTAGTGCGCAAGTTATCGATGAGTTTGTATTTCGCAATGGCGTACATCCACGGCAGAAAGCAATGCTTTGAGTCGTAAGTTGCGCATTTTGAGTAAACCGCCAAAAGAATCTCCTGCACAATATCCTCGGCCCGCCCGTCAGGGGCGATGCCAACCCGTCGCAAGGAACCGTTAACGTAACTTCGGGCAAGCCGGCTTACTTGCGTCAGCAACTGTTCGCACGCGGCACTATCCCCGCATTGGGTGCGCACCATGAGCGCACAAAGTTTCTCTTCCGTTTGCGCAAGGGGATTCAATGGCCTCTGGTTATTCATTCGTTTGAAGTGAGTAAAAGGTTACCTGATCGCGTAGATCATTGAAATGTTTCCTGCATTGACTCAATTTTTGGGGATCTATCCCACTCGGAGGCCGAATATCTCTAAAGCTTGGGGTACAAGGTCGAGCGCCAACCTATAGCGGATGAGTCATGTGCGTGGAATTGGCTTGCGTAGCAAGTTTAGCGACTTTCAAATTTAGGGAATATTTCAAGAGCTCTGTCAGGGTGGGGTGTTTCTCGCAATGGCACGTACTGCCTGTAACTATGCGCTTTGGAGCGCCACCACTGGTAAGAAAGGTTCGTACCGGTGGCGGCGCCCCATGGAATCAATGAGCCAAAACCTCTTTGAGTTTTTTCAAAAAGACGCTCGTTGGGATTCCAATGTTCGCGTACTTTTTCGAGTATGACGGTAAATGAAGGCTCGTCTCACCGCCATTGCGGTACTCAGCAACGTTGATAGCGACAATCTCAGGCTTACCGTTGAACATGTCGAACATCGGACCACCAGAAGCCCCACGCGTGTCATCGCAGTCGTGAAGCAGCAAACCACCAACGCGCTCCCGAATGTAGCAACCGATATGCGCCCCAGCCGTCTTGCCTGCCAAAAAGTCTGCAGAGTAACCGGCAAGAGTGACGCGGTTCACATCCGGGCGAACCGTGGTTCCCATCCATCCGTACTGATCACCAAGGGGCTTAGTCAGCCGCACCAGTCCCCAGTCGGACTGCCGGTTGCTATTGGGAGTGGCTGTTCCCCACCAGACCCATTTGATAGGGGAACTGTCCTTGGATTTCCCATCGATGTAGTTCGGAGAAAACGAGGTCAGATCAGGCCTCACCTTACCCCCGCTGGTCACGCAATGGGCTGCCGTCAGCACGAGATCGCGTCCCACGAGAGTTCCCGTGCAGCCGCTGCTTAAATAACCAATGGTGCGCCAAGGATAGTCCGCGGTCGTTATCGGCCTTCTGTCGTCGGCGCCAAAGACATTATCCAACACGTCTTGCGTCTCATCTTCAAGGTTACCTCTGAAACCCTCTGTGGCTGCAAACTCAATCTCGGTGGCGCCAGCCAGGGAACAGAAAAGAAATAATAGTGATGACCATTTTTTGAGGGACATTTGATGTTTCTCCTTGGTGTTTTGGGCATGGGTGAAACCGACGCCCGTTCTAAACAACTGCTTCTGCAAGGAGGATGCCGTTTATTGCCGATAAGTTAGGCGACGAATTTGAAAATCTCTGGTGGAGTTTTGGCACCAGTGGCGACTGACTCTGTATTTCTCACTCATAATGCGTTGCTCACTAAACCAGGGGAGGAGTTGGTACCGGCGAACTGTTTTCCGAAGTCATGTCGGGCTTGAATTTGCGAAAAAAAGCCGACGGCGCGATCCTCGGCTCCGCGATAGTCTTGGAATTAAAATGGGGGGCCCCAATCCCGTTCTGGGGATAAGTATCCGCACTGAGCCAAGGAGGTGTGTTCAGGCGGCATACAAATAATTTTCCGACGACACCCTTAGCCCCTCTTTTTACGGAGACGTCCTTGGGGCGAGCCGATTGTCCAGTTAATGAGCGTATGTATTCCAATTACACGTCTACATTCCGTGTTCGCCGCTCAATTTCGGGTAAGTCGTTTGCAGTAATCTAAGGGTAGGTGGGGGACAAAAATGAAATACTTGGCATGGATCGTAACTATTGGTGCACTCTTTCAATCCGTTGCAGTTTTTGCGGAGATGCCGCCAGCAGCAGGAGCGGGGATCGGATCGTTTACCGGTCCCACGGCCAGTGGCGCGGGAACGGGTTCGATAACCGGGCCCACTCTTCCCCCCAGACAATTCTGCTTGCCCGACCTTATATACAATGGATTGCAAGACGAGGGCTACCTGATGGTGTCCTCCAACCCGGAACAGCTCCCGTTAAAAATTTTTGCGGGGTCGCCCATGTTGAGCGCGACTTATATTAAGGCCAAGAAATTCGACACCGGTACGGTAACGGTAAGCTACGAGTGTCACAGTACGGTCAATGGTCCCGGAGTTCTCGACGTCATGGCACTTACACGAGATAGCGCTAAGACGGAAATCGACGACGATGATACCAACTTGTTTCGGGTGACATCGCTATTAAAAAAGTGGGTCGGGTTTCGCTACGATCCGATCTTTCACAAAACTGAACTTGCCAACAGTCGATCGATAAAAACGGTGGACACCGTAAACATTACTCTCTTGGCGAATAAAGAGCTTGGACTAAAGCGCGCCCAACAGTGCACTGACTTGGACGGAGAGGACAGGGAAGCTACCCATAAGATTTTTTCGGCGGCGAAAGACGGGCTTGAGTATAGCAAAAAATTCATCGAGGAATGGGAAGATACCGGCGAAGCCTGGGTCGAGCAGTATACTGAGCGGGCGAAAGTACCAAAGGTTGAGCTGTTGATAAATTTCGACAGTATGGCGAAGGTGGGAGAGGCAGTCTTCTCGGGCTCGCTAACGGACCAAAATACACTGCCGCCCGTAGATATCGAACTCGTTATCACCAAAGGCGAGAACGGCACCTATAAGCTCGAAGGCCGCAAGCTAGACAATAAGGGCGCACGGGAATTATTGAGCCAAGAGGAGGCTAAAGATCGCCTGAAGAAGGTAAAGGATCAAATCATTCCCCTAATGGATTGCGCTGGAGCGGATCAAAAAAATAAGGGCCGTGAGGCGGCGTTTTTAATTTCCTCGCACGCGCTAGGAAATTAATCCCGCTGCCAGTCGCCTTCGCTTTTTTGCTTCTACCGCGAACGGAGAGCCATCGTTCTAGAGACGGAAACTAGGATACTCAGGCTTACTGCGCGCTCGAAGCTTAAGGCAGCTCCAAAAAAACGAGCCAGTCTCCCAAAGCCGCGTTGGACGGCAAAGGAGGTAGGGTGATGAATTTTTGGGCGTCCGAGACGAGAGTTCGAGAGGGGGTAAATTGGGCATAGGACCTCGGACTGACACCCACGTAGAGGAAGCCGGTGCCCGGCGGCATGTTTGTCTGCACACGGTAGGTCTGAAGATCTCCGACCGGAAAGTACAGAGCAATGAATCGCTGGCCAGAGTTTGGATCCACGAAAAGCATTTTAACTTTATTTCCGCTTACGACCGTAAACGGACCTGACGTACTGTTGGACGAGAAAACCTGGCCATTCCCGGGCTGGGTTACCGCCAGGCGTCTGCCGAATGATTCAAGACAGTTCCTGAGCTGGCGAAGCCGCTGGTCTCCGTCATGAAACCTCTTTTGAAGTCGCCGAGAAACTTGGCGCCCTGAAAGCCCAATGCTTGGGTAGTCGTCTTCAGAGGTCCCCAGTTACCCGTCGATGCGGGGTGATTGATGTCGATAATTCCGGCATAACTTCCCTGAGCGCCATAGTTGTAGCCTGCGGAGCGGGCAAACAGCGCTTGGAGGAAGCTGGAGACCACAGTAGAGCGATTATCCATCAAGCAATCGGGATCGTTGGTACAGCGACTCGCATCGCCGGGTGTATAGGCCACCTGATTGGCTTCCGTCGATGGAAGCTCAAAGCCCTCCCAATTGAGCTCCGCTTCCAAAATAGGTTTCAGGATCGTGCTCGTCGGCTTTCGGTAATTTGCCGGCGCCACGAAATGCCCCTGCTGGAGCGTAACGTAGGAGATCGAGTTGGCAGTGCGGGCGGGGGAATAAATCTCGCTGTGGTTGAAAACGGCTTCGTGGAGAGTGAGAGCGCGCCGGTAGGGATCGGTGCGCTTAACCTCGTTGACGACGTTCTTTTTCTGAACGAGCTGATTGTATTCCTGGGTGAATAGGAAAGTGACTGGGTAAGACCCGTAGCGAGCGACGAGGTGTCGAAAGAAGGCCTTATGGTTCTTAATGGTTAGATCGCTCAAAGTACCCGCTGAGGACGTCCCGCAAATTTTTGGATTTTCAAAGTAATCGTAGCCACCCACACCCACACCCATCGCAAAGACTACGCCCGCATTCTCTGCTTTCTGCAGAAAACTATCCATTTGTCTCCAGTAGGCGAGACCATTTTCTTGAGTGCCGTCGAACGCTTGCAAACCGCTAAGTTGGGCAAAGACCTGGTTGGTCTTAAAAATGACCGGGGCATCTAACCCGTGCGTCGAAATGTAGTTAAATCCCTGACCCGCGCGACTGGTGAGCATATTTTCGAAATCCGTTGGGCTGGTTAGAAGATCGTCTGCGGAGGCGTGGCCATCAGCTGGGTAAAAAGGGGTGCTGGTGTGAATCTGAGATCGGGGAAACTGAGAGGCGACGTTCAAGGACTCTGAGTCACTGGACTTGAATCTTGCTGGCCAGATCCACCAGGTATCGCCCAGGACAAAAAATGCAGTTCCATCTGTGCGCGTGAGTTTGTGTTGGTTGGCGTGGAGAAAGGGCCGATCTTTCGTAGGGGGTTGGCCTCGCCATCGGCAACCTCAGCGACTTCCAGAGAAAAGGTTAGGTTATTGGGTCCTGACTCTTTCGAGTGGGAGTAGGTGGTGAATTGGTAGGTTCCTTTTTTTAGAGGAACAAACCGCAATTTCCACGTTTTGCCTCCATCCCAGAACCCGGTGAGGGGGGGGTGGAGGCGAGTTTGTCGGGATCGACGTAGCTCGACGTGAATAGATGGGTTGAGTAATCGTAAGCGCCTGCGGCACAGCCTTGGCCGGTGGGTGGCTGCTCTGCCTCGAAGCAAAACTCTGTCATTTGGTAACGCGTGCCTGTCGTAGGCTGTGTTGGGCAAATGGCTGAAGCAAAAAGCGGCGTAAGCGCCAAAAAGAGAAGGAGTGAATGTTTCATTTGGCTCCCGAGCAAACGTTCTCAACGGGTATGTCCGAGGTAACACGATCAAGGAACAATGTTCTTTAATTATGGCCTAGCTTAGCGGTCAATAAGACAAGGAAATTCGGGTTGCATTTTGGGCACGCACCCTTCAGTAGAAAGGCCGCAAAATTCAAAGACGTTATACTCTCCCCTTGGGGGGCAACCCGTCATGACATCCGCAACCGAGGCTCGAACCTGGAGAAACTAGCCCAAGGAATCCGCCTATTTCCGGGATCTTAAAGAAATGTTCCAGATTGATGAAAAATCGAGATAGACGGATGAAAAGCTCCCGTGCTAACCATTCGAGTTGCTTGTTCTTTTAACCTAGCGTGCGGGTGTAGCTCAGTTGGTAGAGCATCAGCTTCCCAAGCTGAGGGCCAGGGGTTCGAACCCCCTTACCCGCTCCAGAATTCCCGAATGGTTTCAGGTGCTTACACCGATTCGATTTTACCTGTTTCTGCGACATCCTGAGTCGGGGTCACTCTCTTTTTTGAAGAGTTGGATCACGTTGGTGACTCGCTCAAGATTCGTGTCTTTGCCGTGCAGATAGCGCTCAGTAACTTCGAGAGATG
>JAYVQZ010000190.1:0-2247 GCA_043776735.1 Deltaproteobacteria bacterium
ATGTAAAACTGAGGAGAGCATTTTTCGAATCACGGTTTTCTCCCGCTTCCCGTGGGGGACTTTCGGGCTAGTACGACGAGGTGATCGCTAAAGCGAAGTCCTGTCAAAAGCCCGGCCGACAACTCTTGCCAAGTGCGCGAGGTCATTAATGGAACGGAGCCTTGGTTTCCAAAGAAAAATTGGGGAGACTCAAAGCCCGCCTCCGAAAGAACCCGTGAGAAATCCACTCGCAATAGTGCTGTCTGGTGAGCCGGGTAATCCAGAGGACCAAAGCAGACGAAATGTCCGCGACGCCACAGGCATCCTAAGGCACGCAAACTTTCGTTGTTTGGACTACTAACTACGAGAGTTCCGTTTGGCCGTAAAAGTCTAAAAAACTCCCGCGCCTGAAAACGAGGGTTTTCAAGATGTTCAATCACTTCGAACGAGTAGATCAGATCAAAACTTTCATCGGCAAATGAACTCTTTTCATTGAGGTCCCCTTGAACCCAATTTACCTTGGGATCGAGAGCCAATGGACGCGGCATTAAATCTGTAGCCGTCAAAGTTGAGAGGCGTGAGTCGCCCAGTAATCTTTTGACGCCAAACCCGTTGCCGGCGCCATAGTCCAAAGTGGCGCCGCCGAGGCCGGCTTCAGTCACAAGCCGATCGAAAACTCGATAGACGCTATCGATGCTAACTCCTTGAGAGGCTTTTGCGCCATTAAGGCGTTGGACTTCGAGGGCGGTGTGTTGGAACGAAGAGGATTTTGAAAGTAAAGTCATTGGTCAGTAATTTTACCGCATTTGTGGGTCGGCCGCATTGGTTTCAAGAAACAATTCAAAAAGGCGTCACTAATGTTACCGCACTTCACCAGGGGCGATTAGCAAATTTGGTTCATTAGCCATGTGATTGGAGAACCCGGGTTCGAATCCTGCTCTGAGAAGCTGTTCGTACTCTCGATAAAACGCGCTGGACTGTGGGGAATCTTCAAAAAAATTTGAGGGGGCATATACCGTCCTGCCCCGATGGATGATGGCCAACACAAAACAATCGTTCACTAATAGTGACCATCGCTTCATCGGTAAATTAAGACTCGACAATCCTACCCCCCGAGGGAAATTTTTGATGACTGCAGAACTAAATAGGCCGATGGGCTGATTTGCTTCAAAGGCTTGGTTATAAACTTCCCAGGCGGTAACTCTTTCTTCCTCGGTGACTTTATCCTGCTGGAAAATGGCGCGCAATCCGTCGCGAAATTCCGCCTCTGTCTCGAAGTGGTCCTTTCCCGCGGGAGGCGTGAGAGAGGTAATTCGATCCTCAGTCGTTACTGCGCGATTTTTAGAGGCCTTACTCGTAGGAGCTAAAGTGAGGTTTTGTTGCGCGTTCGGCGACAGCGCGGAAAGAGCTCCACGGCAAATTTGCTGGGCAGTTGCCGTAGGCTCACCGCACAAAAAAAAGGCTAGAAGACAAAGAGCGGAGCTCGAGTTTGTGAAAACGTAGGTTCTTTTTGCGGTGAGGTGCATAGAAAGGATTGTCACTAGTTTAGAAGAGAAACATGAAGGGATAATGTGCTTTTTAGCCTAGCGAACTTCCGGTTAAGTTAACGTAATTACTAATTAATTACATTGAGGCAACAAGGATTGTTTCTCCGGTACTGGCAGACGAGTACTCCGAAAATCTATCGCCAAGATTGAAGACTTGTTGAATACACAGCAAACGATCGTGTTATTCTCGACGAACTAGAATTTTTGAACACAAGTTTTCCACCTGTCCATTAGCTAACGAATTGGCGCGTTTAGATCCTCAGTGGGAATTCGTTGATTAGTTTTCGTCCTTTTCACCAACTCTTTAGCCGCCATTCCCTGTCAAATACCCGTGGCATACGACTTGCTCTTTTAACCCTTTGTTCAGAACCATAAAGAACGTTCCCGGGGGGGTACATCATGATTAAGCAACTAGGGGCATTTCTCCTATGCCTATTACTGACCGTCTCTTGCGCCCAGAAATCAAATTCTTCTAATATGGCAATTCCTCAGACCTCAGGAAAGATTCCATTACTGGCCACTTCTGACGGACGGCACTATTTAGCTTCCTGTCTAAAAGGGCATGCCAAGGACATCAGCGCCTGTGCGGTAAACGTGAAGGCTGCCGTACCGGGTACCGGGAAACGTGGTTATTCAACTAGTGCTTATGACCCCAATTCCTTTTTTACTTTTTTTCTGAGTCAGTTTTCGGAACAACCGGTTTGCAGTTATTTCTTTAATA
>JAYVQZ010000191.1:0-2247 GCA_043776735.1 Deltaproteobacteria bacterium
GTGGGATCAATCCGGCGGAGGAATTCTTTGGTTGCGGGAAGGACCGCTATGGCAGCTTTCGGTTTTGGAGCAGGCTGCTGAGCTCGCTGAAGTTGGGGAACAGGGCCGACATTGTCTTCCAGTTTTAGGACAATTTTGTAGAGCACACCGCTTCGAGTACCGCGCTCAACACCGAACGGACTTGCTAATATTAACCGTGAAGGTCCCACAACAGAAAACCTCAGGCAGCCTTGGCTGACGTGGCAGCCTGACCTTTGGCCTGTGCAACGATTGCTTTAGCATCGTCGATGCAAGCGCTAGGAACGGGAACCTCGATCCTCGCCGCTCCGAAGCCCCAGGCCCCTAAAATGTAGATCGTAGCGGGCTCTCCGGTGGCCTTGGCATCGTGAAATTCGATGTCAATGAATCGGAAGGCCTGTTGCCAGCAGATTGCCGCGTCTCCGATGCAAAATCCCCGATCGCCCAAGAGCACCCGCGGCGTCTTCCCTTTTCTCACGCGGGGAAAAGCGAAAAGGTTGGTAAGGCGCAACGTGATGCCAATGAAGGCGACTGCGCAGAGAATGACCGCCGAGACCGTCAGGGTCCCCTGAAGGGTCCACTCCCGAGCCGGCCCATTGGAACTGTTTTTCATATTACGAGCGAAACTTCCCACGGAGATCATAAGTAAGCCACCAAGCCCATACTTCGCTTGCAGCTTCCAATTGATTTTTCGGTTCTTCGAGTACCGTTCGGCAATCGAGTCCCATTCTAGGCGCGTCCAAGCCCACTAGGCCCAGATCTTTCCCTCTTTGAGTTTTTTTAGCTCTGATTGAAACCCCATAAACGCTCCCAATGGTGAAAAGGCACTTTAGAATATCTGGTTACCGCGCAGGGAAGATGAGGCAAATGGGTCGAGTGCGCCACATTGTATAAAAGTAAGCCCACGGCGACTTGAACACGAAGTTGATGGTCCGAGCAATAGCGCGGTATACTCCAATTCGTGACCCTAAAGTTGACCTTAGAAAAAGCAAATCAAGCCCTCAACGAAAGCGGAGTAAACCACGCTCTGATTGGCGGGTTTGCGCTAGCCGTCTTAGGTGTCCCGAGAGCCACTAATGATATCGATTTTTTGATTAATGCGGCTCAAGTGGAAACGGCCAAAGCAGCCATGACCCAGGCCGGTTGGAAAATCGCATTGGAAACTAAAGAGGTCATTCACTTTCGAGAACAGGGTAACGTTGACTTGCTTATCGCCCGTCGACCACTCAGCCAAGCCATGCTGAGAAACTCAAAACCACTGCCGCCTTTGGGAGTTCACTGCCTATCGGCCGAAGCCATTATTGGATTAAAGATTCAGGCCTATAAAAATGATTCGGCCCGTGAGTTTCAAGATAAGGCCGACATCCAGTCGCTCATCGTCAAACACGGAAGCTTTTTGGATTGGGAAGAAATTAGAACCTACGCCGATCTCTTCCAAGAGATGCCCTTTTTAGAAAAGCTTCGGAGCCAGTGTGACCTTAAGTGAATTTTTAAACTTCTTAGACGATTTTTGGGAGATTTTTGGCCCAATCCCCGAAAAGCCCCTAACGGGCGCCAAATTCATAATCATGAAACTGTAGGTTAGAAAAAAAGAGCCCTCGGTGACTTGAACACCGAACCCCCAGATTAGAAATTCTAAAACGCACTAGGGATAGACGTATTCGATCTGACTTTTTTTCCGGAACCACTGATGAGGTAGAAGCTTTTCAATCCGGATGGGTCCTCGTGACCTAAAAAGGCGCGAAGACAACGCGCGTGGTGCTTTCGTTTTTCCGATCGAGAAAGGTAAAAACGGTGCCTTGCGAAGTTTCGACCGGATCCTCGATAGCACCAACTCTTTGTGAAAGCAGTAGGCGGACGATCTCGGTCATGTCTTTGAGACGGGTTTCGGGTTTAAACCCTTTCCACCTTTCGACTAGGGTGTCGCCAAACTCATGCACCAGGTGCGGGTAAATCACGAAGGTTAGCGTGCGACGCCGAACCTGTGTTCCGAAGATTTCACGAAGACAGCTATCGGACGTCAACATAAGGCTGCCCGAGGCATCGCCCCCGAATAGGTGGATGACCTCGGCATTCACTTCGAGCACATGAGACCCGAACTTTGACATCTGAATAAAGGTGGCCGCTTCGCCCAGAGCCGTTCTGGTCAGGGGATAATACCGATCGGCCAGTACGGCGATAGGCGCGCCCGAAAAGTGCGCCGCGACAAAGGCAGCGGTGGCGGCCTGC
>JAYVQZ010000192.1:0-8669 GCA_043776735.1 Deltaproteobacteria bacterium
CTTTTACAAACTCATAGATCTCCATGAAGTTCGTAGTCCCAAAAAGGTAATACAGGCCGCAAATGCCCATAAAAAAACAGGTATCCCCAACCCGGGTGGTCATAAACGCTTTGATGCTTGCGTTAATGGCAGATGGCTTTTTGTAATAAAAGCCGATGAGCAGGTACGAGCAAAGGCCCATTAGCTCCCAGCAGATGAAAAACGTAAGTAGGTTGTCAGAAATGATAAGGCCAAGCATCGCGGCCGAAAACAACGAGATGTAGGCAAAAAAGAGGTGATACCGCTCTTCCCCGTGCATGTAGCCCGTCGCAAAGAGATGGATCAGGGTGGAACAAAGCGTGACCATGAAGAGCATGATCACTGTCAAATTGTTTAGCAACACACCAACATTGAGAGTGAAGTTCTGATTTCCGCGAACGCTGGTTGTGGCAACGCCAGGGATTGAAATCCAATTTACGTTAAGGACCTCAAAAACATTCCCCGTGCTCAAGAGATTGAAGAGCATGGGTGCTGCAAACGCCAACGACCCTGCGATCGCAAGCACCGATACAAAATCCCCATGCCGGGGAAGCTTTTTACCAATCGCAGCCTGAATTAAAAAGGCCACGAACGGTAACAGCACTATCCAAAGACAACTTTGCGCCATCGCTAGTTCCTCAAGAGATTGGCCTCATCGGCGTCAATCGTCTGTTTTAAACGGTAAAACCGAAGAATGATGGCCAATGCCACGGCAGCTTCGGCGGCCGCGATCATAATCACAAAAAGGTTAGCAATCTGACCGTCAATATTGGCGGTTCGGTAACGACTGAAGGCCACAAAATTAAGTCCGGCGGCATTGAGGATAAGTTCCACCCCGAGCAAAATTCCAATCGCATTCTTCCGTGAAAGCACGCCGACGATTCCCAGGCAAAAGAGGGCGGCTCCTACAATAAGAAACCCTTGTACCCCAACGGCCTTATCTAAAAAAGAAGCGATTGCTGGTGAATTCATTACGTTGGCCTCGCTATCCAGACCGCCCCAACAAGAGCGCCCAAAAGAAGAATGGTGATCGCTTCAAAGGGAAGTAGGTATCCGTTTAATAGTGCCTCACCGATCATTGCGGTCTTTGGAGAGTTGAGAAACTTTTGGGCCTGTTCGGCATGCTCGGCCAGAAACTGAGGATTGATATCAACTAGCGACTTGCATAAAATTACAAAAAGCCCGACTCCGATTATCACCGGAACCAACAGCTTCGTTCCCACGTCGCGCAACTTCATCTGATAAAGCCATTGCGTTAACATGATGGCAAAAAGGATGAGGATCGTGACGCCACCCACATAGACGATTACCTGTGCGGCAGCCAAAAAGTCGGCGCCAGCAAAGAGGTACATCGTGGCGACTCCTACAAAGGAGATTAGCAAGGCAATCGCACCGTAGAGCACATTGGGGTGAAAAGTGGCAATGCAGGCTGCAACAATAGTGAGCAGCTCCGCTCCCAACAACACCAATTTCATTCCGTTAGTCATGGGTTATCCACCAAACGCTTTAAAAAGGAGCTGTGCCATGGACTGGCCTTTGAATATCCACATCCAAAGGGCAGTACCCGTTACATTAATTAGAGCCAAAGGAACCATGCCTTTCCAGCAGAGTCCCATTAATTGATCCACTCGTAACCTAGGCAACGTCCAACGCAGCCACATTACGACAAAGACTAGGCCCAGAGTTTTAACCATGAAAACGGTTAGGTGAATGGCGATGATGATTAGCTTAGGTAACGGAATCACCCATTGGTCGACATTAAAGAAAGGAACCTGCCAGCCACCCAAAAAGAGCGTGGTCACCATGGCTGCCATGACGAAGACGTCCACAAACTCACCGAGTGCGTAAAGGCCAAAACGCATTCCAGAAAATTCCGTATTAAAGCCCGAGACTAATTCCGACTCCGCTTCAGGAAGATCGAACGGAATACGATTTGTTTCCGCCAAGCCCCCGATGAACAGGAGAAAGAAGGCGCAAATGGTGAAAGGGTTGTGGAAGAGGTTCCAGAAGTGATAGTTCGCTGCTCCGTCCGCTGCCCACGACCAACCTTGCTGTTCCACTATCAATCCGACCTGCATCGTTCCCGAAATAAGGACGATGGGCAAAATAGAGAGGGCCACAGGAATCTCGTAGCTTACAATCTGCGCTGCTGCCCGAAGGCCTCCCAAAAGGGACCATTTATTGGCCGAACCCCACGATCCCAGAAGCAAGCCTGGCGCAATCAGCGTCGTCACAGCAAGAATGTAAAAAACTCCGATATTAAGATCGGCTCCCAAAAGGAATTTTCCAAAGGGTAGGGCGGCAAAAGCGGCACACGCTCCGACAACCACAAAAACCGGGGCCAAGTTAAAGAGAAACTTATCCGCCCCCGTAGGAATGAAGTCTTCCTTGGCGAGCATCTTTACGGCATCGGCAATAAACTGAAGAAGACCTAGGGGGCCTACACGGTTAGGGCCAATACGATCTTGAATGTCGGCCGCAATTTTACGCTCCACATAGGTGGCAAAACCGCCGAAGGGTAGGGCAATCAAAAAAAGCACCAACAGCGCAGAAAGGGCCGCCCACATCCACAAAGGCCCAAATCCAAGCCAGGCCTTTAAGGTGTGCGCAAACGCCGCTGATTCGATCACGGTTTCACCCCTTTGCGACGCGGACTATTAACACTCTTCACCCATTCCAGATCACCGCGTACCCAGCAGTACATAAGACCGGCTACAAGCAGTCCGATAAATAAAAAAATTTCCGCAAAGATGAGCCCACCGTTTCCGGCCAGAACCGCGCTCTTGTATAAGGTAGCCACAGGAAAGATAGCGACCATTTCGACGTCAAAAATAATGAAGATGATGGCAATAAGGTAAAAGCGGATATTAAATTTAACCCAGGGACTGCCCACTGGATCTTCACCGCATTCGTACGCCGCGCCGGCTTTGCCAATATTTTTAGCCTTAGGCCGGAGTAAGTAACCGGTCCCAAGCATTAAAGGCACGAGCGCAGCAGCGATCACGAAGTACCAAAATACTGTGATGAAACCAGTTTCCAACGAAGCGTTTCCCTTCCCTCACTCAACTAAGGAGTCGTTTTCCCTAATGAGACCTAGTGATCGCCCCCCGCCTCTGGCCTATGCAAAAGTTCCCCAACTTTGCCGACCGGGCATTCGCGTCAAGACGAGCCTAAGTAGCTGAATTTACAAAACCGCTAAACCCTAAGAGTGGGTAAAAGGATTGTCAAGAAGCCCAAAGCTCGTTTTGCGTCGCGTTATATTGATTTTGTCGACGAGAAAATGCCTAAATTAGTCGGCGATGGCTTTTTTGAAAGCAGGCCTCGCCTTGAGTGCTTCCGTGTACGCAACAAGCACCGGATAGTCAGCAAGCGGCATTTTTAAGGCCTTTGCAAAAAAGAGTAGGCTACCGATCAAAACGTCGGCAGCCGACAGCGTATCGGCCACCAGAAAACTTTTTCCAGTAAGCGCGCTGCTTAAAACCTCAGCCGAAGCTCGGAAGCGGTTTAGGCTATCTTCAACAATCTGCTTCGTACGATTCACTTCTGGCGTATGAACAGTCTGCCCAAAATAGATCATGATGGGGACCTCCAATGTGGCAACCCCGTACATCATCCACTGCCAATAGAGAGCGCGCTCTTTGGTGCCGAGCGCCGGCGCCATTTTTTTTTCGGGAAATTTGTCGGCTAGGTAGCCCATGACGGCTGCCGATTCGAATATTACCGTGCCGTCATCCTCGAGAGCCGGAACCCAACCATGCGGTTGAATTGCAAAATAGGCCGCTGATTTTTGCTGTTTCTCTGCCAAGTTGATGCGGATGAGATCATAGGGGATCCCCATTTCCTCAAGCAGCCACCGGGGGCGGGTGGAGCGGGTTTTTGGAGAGTAATATAATTTTAAGGTGCTCATTGCGCAGGATATTCCCCGCAGCGATCACGCCCGGCAACCATAATATTGCCAAACTAAGAGATGCTATTCATCGTGATGAGCGGCTACACAGACCTTAATATTCCCCAACTGAGGGGAATTATTCGTCATCGTGAGCAACCATAACGACCTTAAGATTGCCCAACTGAGGTCCCCGGCGTAGCCGCCGAGGATTCTTAATGCGATAGCAAACTTTTTAATTCCAAGGTAAGACTTTGAGCACTGTGTCGAAAAAAATTGCCATTATAGGAGCAGGTAGCTGGGGAACCGCCGTCGCTAATGTCTGTGCTGACGCCAGCCATTCCGTTCTCATTTGGGGACGCAACGCCGACGTGGTGAATCACCTCGAAACGTTCAAAGAGAACCGTAAATACCTTCCGGGAGTGCCGCTAAATCCGTTGCTTCATGCCACCACCGAGTTAGCTAAGGCGCTGAACTTCGGCGACATTATCGTGTGCTCGGTTCCTACCCAACAAATCCGAGCGGTTTTTACAGAGCTTGGTAAGTCTTTGCCGGCGAAAATCCTAGTGAACACTTCAAAGGGCATCGAAAACGGTACCAACCTAACGGTGGAGGAGCTCTTTGCTGAACTCTGCCCCAAATTTACTTACACCACTCTCTCAGGACCGAGCTTTGCTCTGGAAGTGGCTAAAAGATTGCCCACTGCCGTAACCGTGGCATCTCGCAACGCCGAAGCTGCGCGTACCATTCAGAAGGACTTTTCGGTCCCTTATTTTCGCGTTTACACATCGGACGACGTTATCGGTGTGGATCTTGCCGGTGCCTTAAAGAACGTGATCGCCATCGCCTCGGGCGTGGTTGCCGGACTAAATTTAGGATTCAATGCCCGTGCCGCTTTGATCAATCGCGGCATCGTCGAAATGACTCGGCTGGGAGTAAAACGCGGAGCCAATCCGCTTACCTTTATGGGACTAGCCGGAATGGGCGACTTAGTGCTCACCTGCACGGGCCCACTCTCGCGTAACCTCCGTCTAGGATTGATGTTAGGGGAGGGTAAAAAAGTGGCCGACATCCAAAGAGAACTCGGCCAAGTGGCTGAAGGGGTTTACACAGCAAAGTCAGCTTACGAACTCTCTTTAAAAGAAAATGTTCCAATGCCTATTACCGAACAAGTTTATCGAGTCATCTATAATGACTCCCCACCATTGGAGTCTTTGAAGGCTTTAATGAGCCGCGAACTAAAAGCGGAATGGGATTTTGATCAAAACGCATGAGCGCCTCTTCCCCGGTTCTTGCCACATGGCTTAAAAACGCAGGCACCTCTTTGCCTCCTTCCCTCCTGGTCGGACTGAGTCCATTGGCCAAAGCCTGGTGCTTAGCTAAAGTCTCCGACAGCACAACGACTCCGGTGGTTGCGATCTTCAAAGATGCCGCGACAGCTCGGGCCGTCGGTGATGATCTGCTTTTCTTTTTGGGTAAAGAGGCCCAGTCGCGTATTCATTATTTTCCCCCGGTAGAATTTGATTACTTCCGCGGAATTCTCCCAAATCCAGAATCGGTATCCGATCGAAATAAGGCCCTTTTTCATGCGCTCAATGAGGGGAGGAATAGAATTTTCCTCACCACTTCATTAGCGGTACTACAGAAGTGTCTTCCAACGGAAGGCTTTGCCCGTGTTAGCCTGACGCTAAAGGCCAACCAGGAAATTCTTCCCCAAGACCTAGTGAAGAGCTTTTTGGAATCGGGCTATCAAAGACAGCCCACCGTTTTTGATCCAGGCAGTTTTTGCGTGCGAGGCGGTGTGGTGGATGTCTTTTGCCCACTCTATAACCTGCCGATTCGAGTGGAGTGGCTAGGAGACTGGATAGAGGAGTTGCGCTTCTTCGATCCTAAGAGCCAACGATCCCTGGATAGAATTGAAAGCGCCTGCGTAATTCCTGTTGGCTCTACCCTGTTGCCTAGGCCAGAGGAGCTATCCGCGGTAAATGAAAAGCTAAAGGACCGGCTCGACGACATTGAAGTCCCCAAGGCCGAAAGGGAAGAGCTGTTTACCAAGCTCGTTGACGGACTACCCCTTCCCGAATGGGGACTCCTGTTTCCCCTACTATCAGGAGGTTCCAGTACGTTTTTTGATTATTTCCCCAACGAAAAGCTCCTCTTTTGGGACGGAAAGGAAAGCCTTTCCGAACAGGTAAAAGAGACGGAGATGCCTCGCCTTTGGAAAAACCACGAGCTCTACGAAAAAGCTCCTAAAGCGATTGCGGAGAAAGAGGCGCTGTTCCTTAGTTGGGAGGAGTTCAATGCGGTTCGTGACCTTGGCAAAGATTATTTCTTCGAGGAGTTTTCCAAAGGAGAGTCGAGCGAAGCTCTCTTGCCCGGTTTACCGGTAAACTTCAACGTTGAGAAATCCGCTGGGAGAAAAAGTAGCCCTCACTTGGCGTTGGAGAGTATTGCAACACGAATGAAAGAGTGGATCGATAAGGGGTACCACATCCATTTAGTCTGCCATACGACCACCCATGCATCTCGCATGCGCGATCTCTTTGACCCTTACGGCATTCATCTCGATCTCATTCCCGAGGGCAAACCCGCTCTTGCTGGCCTCTTCGAAACCGACTTTCGCCGTATCGCCATATGGAACGGCTTCCTCTCCGACAGCCTGCTGTTTCCCGATCTCAAAGTGGTGTTGCTAAGCGAGGAGGCTGTCTTTGGCTCTAAAAAGCGCACCTCAAAAGCGGCCGCTTGGTCGGCAAAAGATCGTGACCGACTGCTGCAGTCTTTTAGAGATCTTAAACCTGGCGATTTCGTCGTGCACAAAGAACACGGCATTGGAAAATACGTGGGCCTTAAGACAATGGATTTTGCCGGCGTGGCTGGCGATTACGTATTGCTTGAATACCGTGATAGCGACAAACTTTATGTTCCTATCTACCGGCTGAATGTGCTCCAAAAATACGTCAGTGGAGAAAATGCAACCGCCGTCGTGGACAAACTCGGCGGCGACCGCTGGGGAAAAGCAAAGTCTAAGGCAAAACGAGCAGTGGCCGAACTTGCTGCCGAGTTCCTTACCATGCAGGCAAAGAGAAAAACTCTCAGGGCGTTTCCCTGTTCACCCCCAGGTACCGCGTACTCGGAATTTGAGATGGAATTTCCCTATGATGAAACTCCGGATCAGCTCAAAGTCATCGAAGAGATTAACAATGATTTGAGCAAGTCCAACCCCATGGATCGTCTAGTTTGTGGCGATGTGGGCTATGGAAAAACCGAAGTCGCCATGCGCGCTGCGTACCGGTGCGTTCTCGATGGCAAACAGGCGGCGGTACTAGTACCTACCACTGTGTTGGCTTTTCAGCACTTTGAGAACTTTAAAGTTCGATTCCAAAATACCGGGGTTCGGGTGGAAATGGTTTCGCGCCTTAGGACCTCAGCAGAGATTAAAAAAATTCTAGAAGAGACTGCCCTAGGGAAAATCGACATCCTCATCGGAACCCACCGTCTCTTCTCGCACGATGTAAAATTTAGAGATCTTGCCCTACTGGTAGTTGATGAAGAGCACCGCTTTGGGGTGGTCCACAAAGAACGCCTTAAAAAAATGAGCGAGACCGTTCATGTGCTCTCAATGACTGCCACTCCGATCCCACGGACGCTCAATATGGCGATGAGTGGCATTAAAGAAATCTCGTTAATAACGACACCACCGCCAGACCGACTTGCTGTACGAACCTTTGTTTGTCGCAGTTCTGACGAAGTCATCGCCGAGGCTATCACCAATGAATTGGGGCGCGACGGTCAGATCTATTTCGTTCACAATCGAGTGGAGAGCATTTTTAAACGGGCCGATGCACTGCGTGCTCTGGTTCCTAAATTGACGGTGGATGTGGCTCACGGACAAATGGACGGCGACACCCTGGAAAAGAAGATGCTTGAGTTCTATCGAGGAGAGGCTCAAATGCTTCTTTCAACGACCATCATCGAATCGGGCCTAGATATCCCTCGGGCCAATACGATCATTATCGACAACGCTCAAAACTTTGGACTTGCGCAGCTTTACCAACTTCGCGGGCGAGTCGGGCGCTCTTCGAAACGTGCCTACTGTTACCTTCTTATTCCTGGGGAAAATTTAATTGGGGAAGAAGGCAAACAACGGCTTCAGGTCATCCAACGCTACTCCGATTTGGGAAGTGGCTTTCATGTCGCCAGCCATGACCTGGAAATTCGAGGGGCCGGCGATCTTTTAGGAAAAGACCAGTCAGGGCATATAGCGGCCGTCGGTATCGATCTGTATTTTGATCTTTTAGATGACAGCATTCGTGAGCTTCAGGGCAATCCCCGCGAAATAGATATTGAGCCGGAGATAACAATGAAAATCTCGGCCTGTTTCCCCAATGCGTATCTGCCTGACATCAGCGAGCGGGTCATGCTTTACCGTAGGCTTTCCTCTATAGCGAATGAAATAGAGGTTGAGGAGATTGAAAGCGAAATTCGCGATCGTTTTGGGGCGCTACCTGAGGAGGTCACTAACCTTCTGGGTCTGATGACACTCAAGCTATTTTTGAAGCGAATGCATGTACTGCGAATGAGTTGTGGCCCACGCAAGACCTCGTTGCAGTTTGCCCCGACGACCCCGGTTTCTCCGCAGAAGATCGTTCATCTCGTTCAGCGCGATAAGGAAGAGCGTTATAGCCTTACGCCCGACGGCAAACTTATCTTTACCGTACGCGATACCGACTGGAAGGGCCAACTGGGACAAATCCGACGGTTGTGT
>JAYVQZ010000193.1:0-8618 GCA_043776735.1 Deltaproteobacteria bacterium
TCCAGAAGTGGTGTCGCAAGCTATTGAGACTATGCATTCCGAACTCAATCCTCTTTCTGATTTACGCGGCAGTGCTGCTTACCGAAGGCTGCTTACGGAAAACCTTTCCATCAAATTCTTTTCTTCCTTGGGGGGAGCTCAAAAATGAGCCTTCCTCACGACAATGCGCACACCCACGTAACTGGTCAAAGCGTCTTTATCGACGATAGGCCGCCCACAGTCGGTGAAGTTTTTGTTGGCGTTGTCTTCTGCCCTCACGCCCGAGCGAAAATAAAAAAGATCGACATGTTGAAGGCGCAAGCCACTAAGGGAGTGCGCGGCGCGTATACGGCCAAAGATTTTTCTCACAATCGTTGGGGAACGATCTTTCAAGACCAGCCATTGCTTGCCGAAAGCGACGTGCAGTTTGCCGGTGAAGCGGTTGCTATTATTGCGGCTGAATCCCGTTCCGCTTTAATCGATGGCCTCGCCGCCGTTCGCGTGGACTACGAAGTTCTCCCCGCACTACTATCAATTTCCGCTGCCCGTCAGGCCCGTTCCTTTTTAGGTTCCGAACGGCATATCGAGCGAGGCGATGTTAAGAACGCGTTCAAGTCCGCGTCACACACTTTAGTGGGCCAAGTGGTTCTCGAGGGGGCGGACCATTTTTATTTAGAAAGCCAAGCGTGCTTAGCCTACCCTAAGGAGGATGGCCAGATTGAGATTCACTCGTCCACTCAACATCCCAGTGAAATCCAACACGTCGTCTGCCATGCCCTCGGCCTAGCCTATAAAGATGTGGTTTGCATCGTCCAGAGAATGGGTGGAGGTTTTGGGGGCAAGGAATCGCAAGGAGCGCCGTTTGCTGCCTATGCTGCTTTAGTCGCCAGCCGACTTAACGTTCCTGCACGTTTGATCTTAACCAAAGACGACGACATGATCATGACAGGGAAACGCAATCCCTTTGAGAACGAATATCGTGTCGCCTTTGACGAGAAGGGACAAATAATTGGGCTGGAAGTGGCCCTTTTTTCTGACAGCGGCGCCTATGCCGATCTCTCCACCGCCATTATGGAACGGGCGATGCTTCATTGCGATAATGCGTACTACCTGCCCAACGTGCGAATTACCGGCCAAGTATGCCGAACGAACTATCACCCACATACCGCTTTCCGAGGTTTTGGTGGCCCTAAGGGAGTGGCAACTATCGAGAGGATTATTGAGGAAATCGCCCATTTCCTTGGATTGGATCCCCTTGAGGTAAGAAAGCGCAATTGCTACACCGAAAAAAATGACCGTAATGTCACGCCCTACGGTCAAGTCGTGGAGAATAACTGCCTGCCTGAACTTTTTGAGCGATTGGAAAAAGACTGCCACTATCAAGAGCGGCGCCGAAAGATCGAGGCCCACAACGAAACAGCTCAGAGTGAGGGAACCCTAATCCTAAAAGGGCTGTCGATGACTGCCGTAAAGTTTGGGATCTCTTTTACGACCCGGTTTCTCAATCAAGGCAATGCGCTAGTAGTAGTCTACCGCGATGGCTCTCTGCAGATTTCCACAGGCGCCACGGAGATGGGGCAAGGGGTTAACGCCCGCATTGCCCAAGTGGTGAGCGAAGAGTTGGGCCTTCCCCGACATCTGGTTCGTGTGATGCCCACGTCCACGGAAAAGAACGCCAACACTTCCCCTACCGCCGCCTCAAGCGGAACCGACCTCAATGGTTCTGCCGCAGTGCTGGCCGTGCGAAAGATAAAACACCGCTTAAGCGAATTGGCCTCCAAACTATTGGTCCTTCCGAAAGAGAAATGGGCGGTGAATTGTGCGGCGTTGGGTACCCAGCCGGAAATAGAAGTCCAAAACTCTTTCGCTTTTACTGACCCAAATCAAGGAGCCGACTGGCTCTGCGGAAAGGCCAGATTTTTCGAAATTGAGTTTGACGGCGGCCAGGTTTTCTCCGCGAAAACGCCAAGTAAAAAGATCTCCTTCACCGATTTGATAAATGAAGCCTATCTCAATCGTATTTCGCTTTCCGATTACGCTCACTTTCGCATTCCTGGCCTTAGTTTCAATAAACTAACCGGTCAAGGTCATGCCTTTTTGTATTTTACCGAAGGGGTAGCAGCTTCCGAGGTGACTTTAGATTTGACGACTGGAGAGGCCAAGGTCACTCAAGTGGATATTCTTATGGATTTGGGACGTCCCATCAACGAAGGCCTTGATGTAGGGCAGGTCCTCGGCGGGTTTATTCAAGGGATGGGCTGGGTTACGACGGAAAAGCTCTTTTATTCTCCGCATGGATTTCTCCTTTCGCATTCGCCAAGCACCTACAAGATTCCAAACGTTCAGGACATCCCTCGGGAATTTAAGGTCACGCTGCTTCCCAATGAAGGGAACACTGTAAATCTGCGAGGGACAAAAGCCGTAGGAGAACCCCCGCTGCTTTTGGGGATAAGCGTTTGGACCGCCATTCACGATGCCTTAAAAAGATTACCAAACTATAAAAAGTCATTTCCCAACTTAACCCTACCGGCCACCTCTGAGCGCATATTGCGCGCCGCCTACCCTGACCGCTTTGAAAAGTGGGAAAATAGCCCCCTAAAGAGTAAGAAAAAGTGATGAAGGAACTTCTTGAGAGCCTTAGGGGGCTCCATCGCCATGGGACCCCCCACGTCATGGTCACTCTCCTAGCGACTCGTGGCGAAGCCCCAAGCTTCGTCGGCGCCAAAGCAGTGATTTCGGATTGCGGGCTGGTGGCAGGAACCATTGGCGGTGGGAAAGTAGAATCAAGGGTAATAACCCATGCCAAGGAATGGTTGTTAGATAACGAAAAGATCCCTCCTCAAATCATCACCTGGAATCTGCAGACCGACATCGGCATGACCTGCGGAGGGGAATGCACCTTTCTGTTTGAAAAGTTTCGCCCCCAAAGCTGGGAGATTGCCGTCTTTGGCGCAGGCCATGTTTCTCAAGCCTTGGTTCGCGCCCTACTCAACTTAGACTGCCGAGTTCACTGTTTTGACTCGCGCCAAGAATGGATCGATCGCCTCCCCGTCTCCGATCAACTGGTGGCCAAGGTGGTTGCGGTTCCGGCAGAGGTAGTGGCTTGCCTTAAGCCAGGAACTTTTTTTGTGATCATGACCCAAGGACATGCCACCGATGTTCCTGTATTGGCCGAGCTGTATGCGCATCACGCCGAGATAGCATACGTCGGAGCCATCGGAAGCGATCTCAAAGCGAGAAAGTTAAAGTCAGAACTGGCAGCAAAAGGGATTTCTGCCGGGCGGTTAGATTCGCTTCGTTGTCCAGTGGGGTTGCCGATCGGCAATAATAGCCCCGCCGAAATTGCCATTAGCATTTGCGCCGAATTGATTCAGGTGCGCGATCGTAGGCGATCCATCGTTTGAATTATCGTGGGAAATTGATTTAGCCATCTCTCTCCTAGACGGGTAGCCCAGGAAAATCGGTGAATACTGCGAGCGGCCCAAAACAAAAAGAGGCCAGCGACCAGCGGACGCAGCACGTAATTCCAAACCGCTTGGGCATTTCGTTCCCCACTAAAATAAAAGAAAATCAGACTGAAAAGAAAAGCCGCCACAAACCACGGAGACAGCATATCGCCTAAAATGGGCCTCCACCCCCACTCACCAGACGCTCTCGGCTGAGAAAGCGGAAGGCGCACCTTCTCGATAGTTTCTTGGTACTGAGACTCTAAAGACACGTTGAACCAAGCCAGCCCCCCCAAAGCCAGAGCGATGGCTATTTTTGCAGTTATCACGGCACCTAAAACCCACCACTCTAACTCTTTAGTAATTCCTAGAAAGGTAGAAAATTCCAGCCAAACCTTTTGCAGACCAAGAAAAAAAGTCTTTCCAAATAACAGGTAAGCCACCAGCACAGGCTGAGCAAAACCCCAGAGCGAAAGCCAGATCATTCCCAGAGAAACCCCAAGAAGATTTCTGCCGCCAACGGCAATTCCAGAGGCAAATCCCAGCCCTTGAACGGTGATTGCCAGCATCGGAGTAAGACGCTTTCCGGCGGGACTTAACGCCTTGAGAATCGACGAAGTTAGGGACACGCCACTCGTCACCGAAACGGCCTCACGGCGACCTTCAGTCGCTCTTGCTGCAAAGGCCAAAATCAACCCTTGGTTGAGTGACAGTGCATGGCCGCCAAACGGGATTTTTACGGTGTGGATAAAACTTCCCAATCCGACTTCGGCAACCGTGAGCAGGGTCGCGTACTTCACGACTAGATTTTGTCCCTTTGTTTTCACGCAGGTGATCGAGCAACGAGCAGAGCGCCTGCCCACGCCAGCGCACAGCCAATGAGGCGGATTGGGGGAATGCCCCGCCCCTCGGCCCAGTAATCCCAAAGTAGGCTGACTAACAGTTGAGCAGAAATAATGAGTATGAAAGTGAATTGGGCGCCGATGTTTTTGATGACCATCGGGATTCCCCACACCAAACAAAGCCCCATGATTCCGGGCAGCAGATACCACCAGGTGAAGGTTTTAGGAATCTGCGCTAGCCGGTCCAGACCGGCACCCTTAAACGTCGCGAAGAAAAAAACCAACCCCACAAGAGCGAGCCAGCAGGCGTTTAAAATAACGGCTGCAGGAAGGCCAACCCGTTCGGCGATCTTACGGTTCACGCCGGCTTGCAAAACGGTGAAGGCGCCAAGCAGAAGAGGGAGAAGGAAAGCGGTCGGATTAGGCATGTTTCTTCGGTTACTACAAACAGGGAAAAATGGCATCAAGAGGTGGCCGGTAAATGACGAGGTTGAAGCTCCCGCACCTCGGGCCGAGAGATTAGCGGCGAACCAAGGTTCCTTACCGACAGTGATTTCCGCCCATGGTTTCGATTACTTATAACGGTATCCGCTCGTCATATTTGGCCTACCATGTTTTGATAGCATGAACGGACAGTAGAGGGAGAAGTTTATGAACAACATGAGAATTAAAAGTCATAGGCCACAAGTTAGCCCCGCCAAAATGCCCAAAACAGAACGGTTTACCCGTTACACTCCACTGGGCGCTATCCGCTTAGTGCCTCCCCTTCCGGCTGAATCAACGGCACCTGCGCCCACTCCCGTGGCTAACAAAATCAGCAACGCTGATGTGAAAACGGGGCGGAAGAACCCCAAAAAGAAATAGTCAGAAATTTTAGCGCGACGACAAAGATCGGGCGTGCTCGACCATGCCTTCAAGAAGGTTGCGACCGACTGCGCCTTTCATCAGTTCCGGATGGAACTGGACGGTGAAAATTCGTCCGTCTTCGCTCTGGGTGGCTTCAACTACTTTAATCTCACCCTCATCTGCCTCAGCGATTGCCTTTAGTTGGCCCCGCTTGTGGGAATCAATATCCACGGCTTGGTGATGGAAGGTATTTACCGTGGCTGACATTTTTTCTTTGAGAAACTTGCTGAGTAGGGACCTCTCAACAATATTGATCGGGTGGCTGCCCTCTTCATGCCCTTTAACCCCAAGGTCCTTAACTAGGTCCTGAATTAGGGAATAGCCGAGGGTTACTGAGATCAGTTGATGCCCGCGACAAAATCCAAATAGGACTCCTCGCGTCTGAGCGAGAAAGGACTTTAGGTATTTCTGTTCCATCTCATCGCGAGTTCCATTGTAATCCACGGCAAAGGTAACCTTGGCGTTGTAAAGTGCTGGATCAACGTCGGCACCGCCAATGGCCACTAAAGCATCAATATTGGCACTTAGCTGCTTTCGAAACTGATTGCGGTCGCTGTCAGAGGAAACGGCAAACTCTGCCCCAAGCGGAATCAGATAGGTTTCCGCCCCACCACGCTCGAGCGCCTTAATTTCGTCTGAGCGGGTTTCAAAACTATTATCGAGAACGGCAAAGATCGGCTGGTCGGAAGACTCCGGAAAGTCACTAAATGTACCCTGAACTTTGGTAAGCCAACGACTTTCCATTGCGGATTTCAAACTCTTGTCACTGAGCAAGGTTTTCAGATAGAGCCCTGCGGCCTCGCTGGGGTCTCCTCCCTCAGTGACAGGAATTACAAGCTTTGGGCCGTTTTTCTTAGGAGTCCAAACCTTAAGCTCTAGGCTAAAGAGTGGGAACGAAAATTGAGTGAGAAGAACAAAACAGACGAACAAAAACTGGCGTTTCCCCAAAGTACCCATAGCTAACGCTCTATCAAGCGGACGGCGTCAGAGGAAGGGCAATTAGAACTTTTTTGTACGCCACCCATTGGCGGCACGCCAATTTGAACTCTAGACGAGCCACTTTAATTTCTGCCTTCAAATGAAGCGCATGCTGCCGCGAGCGGGTCTGCATATTCTCTTTCGCTTTTGCATACTCTTCTTTTAAAGCCCGCCATTGCACCTGGGCGTTTTCAATCTTCTGCTTCACGAGATCGAGGCGCTCGGAGGAAACCCCGCGAGCAAGGAGATGTTTTTCATCCATCATCATCTGCGCGCGAAGGATAGTAGCCTGAGGAGTCACTCTAAGCTTATACGTCCAGCCAACGTGGGACATCAGACTGACAACCCACTTGGTCGGATCCCAATGGTACCAACGAATGCCATTGCGATAGTCGCTGGCAAATTGATGATGAAAGTTATGGTATCCCTCGCCGTACGCAAGGAGAGACATTACAAAGCTATCTCGCGCAGAAACGCGATCGCTATAAGGTTGAGTGCCGACCATGTGGCAGAGCGAATTAATAAAGAACGTGCAGTGATGAATAAGAACCACTCGCACAAAGCCGCCAAAGGCCAATCCGCCAAGAGGGGACCCCAACATCCAGCCGACAAGCGTAGGAAAACCAAACGCCATGACCGGAGTCAGCCAGTCAATATTCCGGTGCTGCCAGGCAACCAAAGGGTCAGCGGCCAAATCTGCGGCAAACACGCCCTCATAGCGGGGATCTTCCTTCAAAAAGACCCAGCCCATGTGAGCAAAGAAAAAACCTTTTTTGATGTTGTAGGGATCTTCCTCTGTGTCGACGGCCCGGTGGTGACGGCGGTGATCGCTGCACCACTTTAACGCAGATCCCTGAACCGAAGCGGCTCCAAAGAGCAGATAGAAAAGCTTCACAAACGGCTTGGTATCGTAGCTACGGTGAGAAAACAGCCGGTGGTAACCACCTGTGATTCCTAAGCTCGAAGCGATCAGAAAGAGAAAGCAAAAGGTTAGCAATCGCCAGTCCCAGCCATGAAGGGCCACATCAAGCGTCGATAAAACTATCGCGGCTATAGGGGTGACAATGAGGAAAATGGTATTGATCCATTTTAGCCGCTTTAAAAGGGGCTGTTCGTTGAAGTTCATAGTACGACTGTTTACTCCTATAGCTGGTCAATTCCTAGAACCACTCTCTCTAATGTACCTCCATGGAATTGGTATTCAACAGTGAAGGTATGAGAAATCGGTCAGGATTTGACGGCTAGGCTCACTTCTTGGAGGAAAACCCTCATTTTTGAGAGAAATAGACCTGACGCAGCGAGTTCAATTTACTCGTCATTCTCCAGAGAGTAGTTGAAACTCAGACTAAGGCGAGGCTTTTCTGACCGGTTCGGTGGCACTTCGTGGCGAAGAAAACTCTCAAAGAGAACGAACGTTCCAGCAACCGCAGGCACCTCACGGTAGAGACCTGACCCTTTGCTCTCTCTCACTGGTGCATTCATGTAAAAGCCCATCCTAGGGTCTTCTATACGAAGCGGCACGCTACCCTCGGGGGCATTTACATAATAGGCCCCACTGATCGCCGAATGGGGGTGGAGGTGAAGCGTGTGATAAACATTTTTTGGCATCACGTTCATCCAAAAGCTGCTCATCTCAAGGCGGTTTCCTTTCAGCTTCCATCCTTGCGCTTTGGCAAAAGCGTTCACATGAGATTGCATTAACTCGGCGAATTTAGAAAAGGCGCGGGTACGGAACTGAAGATCATTGAGGGAAGCATAAGAGGTGTAGCCCCCCTTATAGTTTTCCTTTGACCAGGCCTTGCCTACGCTGTCTTGGCTAGATAGCTCTCCGATATCTTTGATTATCTCCTTATTAAGTGCCAAAGCTCCCGAAAGAGAGCCACGTGCGATCACCGTAGGAAACAGCTTTTCAAACTTGATAGACATATTCCCCCTTATATAGAAGGGAGAGGTGTTGTAGAACCCCTCTTTCGCCAATTTTAGGACTCAAACCCAATTCAAATGGCAAAAGTCGATATTCTTAAACCTGCGACGTGGCTCAAATACCGCCCTTCTCTCTGCAAAGGCTGTACGGCGGGTTGTTGCACGCTCACCGTTCTGGTGACCTCAGAAGAGCTATTTCATATGGGTTTTTTAGAGTACGACGAGGTCAACGGTCCGCTCAAACGGATTTCTCTGCGGCTTATTAAACAGGGTATCGTCCAGTCGTTTAACTCACGAAACCGGCTCTTTCGCCTTAAACAGGTAAACGGCCACGACTGCGTCTTTTTGGATGAGAATCGGATGTGCAAGATATACGATCGCAGGCCTTACCTCTGTCGAGAATTCCCCCGCAACAGCAAACGCCCTGGCTACTGCCCCAGCGAGCGAAAAAAGCAAAAAGGTACTTAGTACATTGCTGTCCGGCTCGCGCGACAGCCAGAAATTGAAAAGGGCCTGAAACCAAGGCATTACAGTTTTTTCGACC
>JAYVQZ010000194.1:0-2230 GCA_043776735.1 Deltaproteobacteria bacterium
ACGCCCCCAAACTCACAATGAATTTCAAAGGCTTAGTTTATTGGGGGGAGACATTTTCGCTTGGGAATTGAGGGGCGACAAAGTCGCCCGGTAATTACATCCGCGAAAGATTTCAACGTCTTTTGCCGAAAAGACAGGGATGAGGAATATTGGTAAACGCCAACCGATAACGCGATGCATTGTATTGGTTGCTGCCGTTCTGGTTTCACAGCGCGCGACTCCTGCTGCCGACACCTTTATCCACTGCCGATTTGAGTTATTTGTGCCTCTCGGACTCCATGCGGGAAGCTCGGTAACCCGCCCCTCTTATGGTTTGGGCGCAGCTAAAACACGTGCAAACTCAGCTACCGGAGCCATCATGAATTGGCTAAACTCGGGCCAGGTGAAGGGCCAAAAGGTTTCTATACCCAACGGGGAGAATTAACCGCAGCAGCTACTCTTTATCACCCCGCCAGCTACCGAAGCTCAGGTGGACAACTATTCCAAAAACCTGGTGAAGAAAACGGTGGCGTTTGGTTATGTGTCGGGCTGGTTTCACGGTGCCAAAGGGTCTCCCCCGTTCCACGCGTATGCCCGTGTGGGGGAGCGCGTTTTCCATTTCATGGATGATGGCGTGATTCACGAATTAAGTTTTGCGGATGCGCAAAAAGAGTTATTGAACCGGCCACCAACGACTATTTCCGAAGAGGCCAGCGCGGCCGATAGAAAAAGAATCCGACGAGGAGATAACCCCACCACCTTCGAGACCATATTTGACATGCCTGAAAGCGCCATGAGCGATTTACTAAGGTACTACCGCGACAGAAAAGCGGGCACCGCAACTATTGGCAATGTCATTACCAAGCCCCCGTACGACGTGGGGGGATTTGGTCAAATGAATGAAAACAATGTGCCGATAGAAAATTGCATTACCTTTGCCCTCTCCTTCACCCAAAGCCACTGGTCGCGTGATTATCCGGGCATGCAAAAGGTTAGAGAGGCGGCCAACGTCACACAGTTACCAGGTGGCGACATTATAAATGGAGCGACTATCCCGCAACTCATGATGACCTCAACGCCCTTAGCCGTGGTGGTAATCGGCAAAGACGCATTGGAGCCCGGCTACCGCCCGGAAATCGACATGCTCGAGCAGTTAAGAATCTTGCGCAAACAAAGGCTTACGCCAGCTGACATTCGGATAGAACAAGAATGGACAAACCGGCCCTCGGTCACGCTTCCCGTCGGACAGTAGCCCACAGTTGCAAAGGTATGCAAAGGTATGGCGTCACTTTGCGGAAAAGGTGATTCGCAAAGTGACGCCATACCTTTGCGAGGCCGATGCGGTTCTGGGTCCAGGATGATTTAAGGACTTGGGTCCGAGGAAGGTTGAACGGAATGAACTAGCGGGAGTTACCCGTTATTTCCTTTACGTTCTGTCGGAGACTCTCGTACTCATAAACTGACCTTGCTTCATCTCGAATTCTCTTGCGGCTTTTCTGCACTTTATCAGCTAGCTTTTCCTGCCTTTGTAGAATTCTTGTGGTTTGGACCAAGATCTCTTCGTGCCGTTTCTCTTCGATACATTCTTTAATCGAACCGTGTCGCTTCCACTCATTGTTTACTTGGCATTGCTGCCGGATGGTTAATTTTGGCTGAATCTGTTTTGGATACAGAATCGAATTTTCTTCAGCGGCGCTATGAGGCTGGACCAATGCGAATGCGGCCAAAGAAAGAATAACTAATTTCATGGGCCGCTTTATAGCTTAGCGCGCCACTAAATTCACGCAGCAATAATTGTCACCTGTTGGGCTGTTCGCTTTCAAAGGCCAGTTCGAGAATCAAAACCAAGCTACTTAAGTAATCGGAACCAAAGAAGATGTTACTCAAACAGAGCTGTCATGAGCGCCGTTCCGACTTAGGGCACCCCCCTTTTCTTCTCCTTAGACTCGATAAAATCAGCTGCACGCTTGTCCCAGTGTTGACAGTTCGTTGGTACCTTCCTACAAGCGCTTCACAATGAAAGCCCTTCTTTTTTCACTCTTAGTGGTGGGTCACGTAACAGCGGCTCAGGGCAGATTGCCATCCTGTTCCTTAAATACACTGGGCCAACCGGCGCTATTTGCCACCCTTTGCCTTCTTCAGGAGACGGGAGAGCCGGTAAAACTCGAGGAAGGCGAGCAGCTGCTAGGATTTGTCTTCAGCAAAAGCAAACTGCCCCATTTCACAAAATTCCTCAATGAGGCCAAACAAG
>JAYVQZ010000195.1:0-2228 GCA_043776735.1 Deltaproteobacteria bacterium
ATCCGGACGTCGAAAAAGCTCCGCTCGTGGACTTCTCTTCGGGTTACTTTGAAAGAGCTCTGGACATCTTGCCGCGCCAAGGAAAAAAAGCCCCCTGGAAACTCAACCAGAACTATTTTTCAGATCTCATCGCCTTCCGCACCGTCACGGACAAAGGTACGCGGTTACTTTTCAAACGGTAGCTGATTCAGTTCGCTTACGAGATGCCGGTCTACCCGGTTCTTCGTAAAACTAAATGTCGTGCGGCGCAGGGCGCGGCGAACTAATTCTCGTTTTCTTTCCCCGTAAGGCTCGTTTAACCAAGACAGCCGTCGCTCAATTGGCGGCAAATGTTTGTCGAAGCGGTGAGGGTCTAAAACCAGCTGGTGATCTGTGGCAAAAGTGGAAAAGGGGTAGTCTTCCACTCTATCGATCATCCCGGCTTCAACAGGATTTCGTATGACGTATTTGTAGGCGTGACAGAATGAAACGGGATTATCTAGAACACTCCAATGGTATCTCGCACCGAAAATCCGATTGATGCGACCGGAATTTGCTCCAATTCGCTTACTGGTTTCTCGCATGAAATAATTCATGACCGCCCCCAGGTGATCTGACGGAGTCGAACCGATCAAGTGAAAGTGGTTCGACATCAAAACGAACAGGTGAATTTGAAATCCGTAACGTTCCCTCACAGATTCCAGTAGTTCGAGGGAAATTGACCAGACCCTTTCTGTCGGTAGGTAGAACCACTCTTTATTGTTAGAGCGGGCGGTGAGGTGATACGGGAGCTCCTTAGTTCGAAACAAAAGTTTTCGCGGCATGCCACATTTGAAGCAAGTTCAACGCCAAAGAACGTTTAAAAAGTAACCGCGTACCTCCTGTGCCAAGGAGCGTTTGAAAGGTAACCGCGTACCTTCTGTATCGAAAAAAGAACCTGGCGAGGAGTTATAAATACCGATAAATTCAGGGCATGACGCACCGTTTACTCATGACGGCCTTTGTGGCGATATTTGCCACTGCTTCCCTCGAAGCGGCGAAAAAGCCCGCCTTTTCTTGTAAAAAGGCGTTAGCTCTCGTTCGAACGTTAGGCGCCGAGTGGGAGTTTAGCGCCGTACGATATGAGCTAACCAAAGACTCGTTAGAACCTGTTGTGGCATACTTTTCTGGCCAAGGTTCGTTAACCCAAGAAATTCATGCTTCAAATTTTTGGAAGTTGTTCGGCTTTTATGGTCGCACTCCTCAAGGGACTTGGGAGCGGAACCTCATTCCGACCAGAATGACTCAAACCGAGCGCTTCAAGAATATGATTGGCGGTTTAAACCTCAGCACCATTCCGCATGCTAACGGCGTGTCTCTAGTGAGGCCAGAGGAACTTGAGCATGAACAATATGGAATGCTGATGCGTGGGCTAATGGAAGCACGCGGAAAATTCGAAACGGACGTTAAAATAAGAAAAAATCTGGAGGCATGGCAAGACAAGACCGGTGAGTTCGATAAAATGATCCCAGACGAACTCGCCGAGGAATGGCGGCGTAACGATCGTGGTGGAAACAACTACGTCGGTTTCGAATTCCCAATGGAGAAACCGGTGAAAGACCGCAAGCACCTTGCCGCTTACGTTCGCAACCTGTGGATTCGACTCGGCATATTTAAAGACGGTGATGAAAATCTAAATCGCGCAATGGACGTTGCGAAGGGCCACGTCCATTGGGTTCCTCACGTCGCAGAACAGCCGGAGAGCCGCCGTCAGGATCTTTATCGTGCTGTTATTAATTACTGGGGCGACAAAAACGATCAAATTCGTATTGATCAAATGGCTGTTTTTACGCAATATCTCAACGCTGAAGGAAAAGCGGCAATTTCGAGAGTGGAAGTAGTTCATTATTCAAATGAAGTGGAAAATATTTTCCGCGACCATTACTCGGTAACAATTTTAGCGAGAGAAACTTTCGAGAGAGCCAAGGCGACGCCGGAAGGCATTATCATCAAGGATCGTGAGTCCGACCTCGACCCCTACGTCGACCCCAATATTCCACCCGTTTTCAAACGAATCCCCTACGGTCTTCGCGGGAAATATGGACAAAGCACGGTTTCTGCGGGTCAGGCCATTCCCCTTGTTGGTCTTGAAGCGAGAAATATGCCCACGATTCACGAAAATCTCGGTTCACTTCCTCCAGATCTTCCTGGTACGGATACCGTCGATATCCCCCGTTTGCTTTGGCACCTAGAACCGGGCGCGAGAGGAG
>JAYVQZ010000196.1:0-8593 GCA_043776735.1 Deltaproteobacteria bacterium
GTCAGCTATGACATTCAAGTGGCTAGTCTGATGGGAATTCCCGCTGATCGTATTATCGTTTTCACATTCATGATTGGCTCTGCATTGGCGGGTAGTGCCGCCATTCTCTACGGACTCTCCTATCCCAAAATTGAACCTTTGTTAGGCGTGATGATCGGACTGAAAGCTTTTGTGGCTGCCGTCTTTGGGGGAATCGGAAACATCATGGGAGCGGCCATCGGTGGCATTATCATTGGCTTAGCGGAAGCGTTTGTGGTTTTTTATATTTCCTCTTCTTATCGGGATGCTATTGCCTTTGCCATTTTGATCCTCGTCTTGCTTTTTAAGCCTGCTGGACTTTTTGGAACTCTACGGCGGGAAAAGGTATGAGCGTTCCCAAACAGCTTTTGATTGCGCTAGCGCTGACGGCCGGACTCTTTGGCCTGGGGTATTTGCTCGAAGAGCAAATCAACGCCTACTACTTGCGAGTCATCGTTAATTGCGGCATCGCCATTATCTTGGCGCTCAGTTTAAATCTAGTGAATGGCTGTGCGGGACAATTCTCTTTAGGCCATGCCGGCTTTATGGGCGTGGGAGCTTACGTGAGCGTGATGATTACCACCCTTGAAGGTGGCCCGATGCTTCACACACCGCTTGGGGTGGGGCTTGCTATCATCGTGGGTGGGCTGGCTGCTGCGTTCGCTGGGTATTTAGTGGGATTGCCCTCCTTGCGCCTTAAAGGGGATTACCTGGCCATCGTGACGTTGGGTTTTGGCGAGATTATCCGCATTATTTTCCTTAATATCGAGTGGGTGGGTGGCGCTCGCGGAATTCCTGGAATTCCCCGTGTCTCTAGCTTTTTTTGGGTCTATCTCTGGGCGGGTATCACGCTGGTCTTTTTAAAGCGCCTAAGTGAATCCAGCTATGGAAGGGCCATCCTTTCCATTCGCGAAGACGAGGTGGCAGCTGAGGCGATGGGAATTAATACCGCCCATTACAAAGTGGTCGCCTTTGTCATCAGCTCCTTCTTTGCCGGAGTGGCTGGAGCTCTCTTTGCTCATTACCAGGGTTTTATCGACCCTCAATCATTCAACTTTAATCGTTCGGTGGACGTGGTGATCATGGTTGTCATTGGCGGTATGGGAAGCCTCACGGGAGCCATACTGGGCGGAATTATTGTCACGATGATGCCAGAATTCCTACGTGTGTTTGAGCAGTACCGCCTGGTGATTTTTCCGTTGATGCTCATCGTTGTCATGTTGGTTCGTCCCATGGGGATCATGGGATACCGAGAGTTTTGGCACCTGCCTTGGCTTGCCAAACGAAAAAAATTAACTGAGGCGAAGGAACTTACTTGAGCGAGGCGAATAAAAAGGGAGGCCATTTTATCGCCGAAAAGCTGGGAATCAGCTTTGGCGGCCTGCGCGCTGTGAATTCATTTTCTCTTGAGATTCCCCCAGGGCAGCTTTCTGGCCTCATTGGCCCAAATGGCGCCGGTAAGACGACGATCTTCAATTTAATCACCGGGGTTTATCCTGCCGACACGGGGAAACTCACCTTGAATGGCAATTCTCTTTTGGGTCAGACTCCCTACAACATTGCAAAGATTGGCGTTGCCCGCACCTTTCAAAACATCCGCCTATTGAGCCAGCTTTCAGTCTTAGACAATGTGATGATCTCTTTTCACATGCGGCTGGGCTACAGCTACCTAGATGCCGTATTGCGAACCAAACGTTTTCGTAGGGTAGAAGCAGCTATGTCGGAAGAGTCTCGTCATCTTGTGCACCTTTTGGGTTTGACCGCTCGGGTGGATGATCTGGCAAAGAACCTTTCCTACGGCGATCAGCGGCGGCTGGAAATCGCACGTGCGTTGGCCACCAGTCCCGGCTTACTGCTGCTCGACGAGCCTGCGGCAGGAATGAACTCCGCGGAAAAAGTGTCCCTGATGAAGACTATTTCGGACATCCGATTTAAATTCCCGGTGAGCATTCTGCTCATCGACCATGACATGAAGTTGATCATGGGAATCTGCGAGCACATTACTGTTTTAGATCATGGAGAGAAGATTGCGGAAGGTCTGCCCAAGGAGATTCAGCAAAATCCTAAGGTGATCGAGGCGTACCTCGGAGCGGCACCATGCTAGAGATCAAAGACCTTTCCGTTTGCTATGGGCCAATTTCGGCTTTACGCGGCGTTACTTTAAAAGTGGAGAAGGGCGAGACCGTTGCGCTCATCGGAGCCAATGGCGCTGGGAAAACCACTACGCTACGAGCCATCTCAGGCCTTTTGAAATCCACGCACGGAAGCTGCTTCTTTGATGGCAAAGATCTTTCAAAGTTGAAAGCACACCAGATAGTAGAGCTGGGAATTTCGCATGTGCCGGAGCGGCGTGGGATTTTTGCCAATCTCACCGTCTTAGAGAACTTAAAAATGGGCGGGTATATCCGAAACGTGACTGACGCGGATTATGATGAAGTGTTCACGCTGTTTCCCAGAATCAAAGAGCGACTGGCTCAAAACGCAGGAACCTTGTCGGGCGGTGAGCAGCAGATGCTGGCTATCAGCCGCGCCTTGCTTTCTAAACCACGCCTTCTTTTACTCGATGAGCCTTCCCTCGGCCTGGCTCCCCAGATCACAAAAGCCATTTTTGACACTATTCGTGGAATCAACGCAAAAGGGACTACGGTTCTTTTGGTTGAGCAGAATGCGAGAGCGGCACTCACCATCTCCACTCGCGGCTACGTACTTGAAGTGGGCGAAGTGGTCTTTAGTGACCGGTCAGAAACTTTGCTTAACAATGATGTCGTAAGAAAGGCCTATCTAGGCGAACACTAAGTTCCTTCGATAGGCCTCGCCTAAATTAGTTCCAGATTTCAGTTCCCATCGTTTAGACCCCCCAAAACGACGACAATTTTTTTTGAACCGCTTCAACCCAACGGTTCCATACCCCATGTACCAAATGACCGTATCTGATCTTTAGCCATTATGGGTCATTAAAATTTACTATGATGCCAATTTAAAAAACCTATGCATTGCATGGTGTTAGACGTGTTGCGTCAATTTGAAGGGCTACGTCGCGGAGCTATCGGCCAAACCGCTAATACCTCAGGCGATCTTGCCGTGACCGTACACGAGCATCTTATCGCCTTCGCGAAAGAGGACGATCATTTTGCCCCCTTTGCGGACCTCTTCAACAATTCCCACACCAAATTGCACATGCTTAATCACATCACCTTGCTGAAACTCAGACTTTGGCGTGTAGGGCAGCATGGGGGCGGCTGTTTTCTCAGCCATCTTGGTGTCCCAGTAGTCGGCAGCGCGAACCACCGCTCTAGGAACGGCAACTCGGGAGGGGGTCTTCTTTCGGGGCATGCCCGGAAGGTTCGCATCTCCTTGAGCGGTTCGGAAGTTATGCTGGCTTTTGCAGGTCTTGCAAATAACCTTGGCAGGCCGGCCAAGGGTCATCGAAACGATGACATGGGCCAGATCCATTTTACATTTTGTGCACCAGGAAAGGGCGTCTCCACCAACTCTGGGCGAATCATATAGCTTGGTCGACATAATCTCTCTTATCGATATTCAATTACTTCAGTTTTTGGGAACCGCACCTTAGCACTGTTTGCGTATTTGTCCTCTGGATTGCGATATCCCAAAGCCACAGCACATGCTGTGACGTAATCTTTTCCAATTCCTAAAATCTTGTCGAACTCGGCTGCGTTCAAACCTTCGAGGGGGCAGGTGTCGATTCCCATCACGGCAGCGGCGGTCATCAGGTTGCCCAAAGCCAAGTAGGTCTGGCGGTGGTTCCAATGAAGTTGGCTTTCTGCGGGCAACTTGCTCACAAACCCATTTACTACCTTTTGGTAGCCAGCCAAAGACTCCACCGGAACCGATCGGGTCTTGGCAACGCTGTCAATAAAACGAGCTACATGCGCTTCATCCATGTGAGTCATTGAAGTGAGCACAACAAAATGGGAACAGTCTCCTACCTGGGTCTGATTCCAGGCGGCTATGGTGAGTTGCTTGCGGATTGCAGGGTCATTAATGACCAGGAATTTCCAGGGCTGCAGGCCAAAAGAGGAGGCGCTCAAGGTGAGAACCTTTTCGAGGGTCTCCCAATCAGCAGCTGAGATCTTGCGGGTGGGGTCAAATTTCTTGACGGCGTAGCGCCAATTCATCGCTTCGACCAACTTTGAGTTTTCTACTGCCTTCATGACCGTCTCCAAGTGCCGGGTAATGTACCTTAAAGCACATCACAGGGTCAGTGTTTTCCGCATTAAGGGTTCTTTTGAAACCCTACCAAACGCTGATGGGGCTAAGAATCGCCTTAATTTTCTCGAGATACAAAACTATTTTGACCGAATGCATTAGATTTGTAATAAATTACCGGTTTCATGGTCAAGACGAATTGGAAATTGAAGGCATCTCTTTTCGGCCTTTTTGGCCTGGGATACCTTTTTTTCTATGTTATGCCGAACTTGCACTCGTTTTTCCTACCCGTTTTGCTGCCGCAGTCGTTTGTCGATATCCAGACGCCTATTGTGCCTTGGACGTTTCTTATCTACACCTCGGACTATTTTTTCATTCTTTGGGCCATTGTTGTGCTCAAGGATGCTGAGTTTTTCGCATTTGCTCGCATGATGTTTGCCGCCTTAGTCCTATGTGGGGCTTTTTTTATCTTTTTCCCAACGACCTATCCAAGGCCCGAATACCCCGAGGTCTCAAGCCGTTTTCTTGCCATGGTGATGCAGTTCGTCCGTGAGGGGGATAAGCCCACCAACTGTTTTCCCAGCATGCACGTTGCCCTGACCGGAATTGCAGTCTGGTGTATGCGGTTTAAGCCTCGCTGGATGGTTCTTGTTTCAGTCGTTTGGACGCTGCTTATTTACGTTTCCACTCTCACCACAAAACAGCACTACTTGATGGATATTCTGGGCGGAATCGGGGTTGTGATTGCCTCGGGTTGGCTGGAGTACGCCTACGCCTTAAAGCGGGTCAGTCTTAAGGCCTGGTTTTCTCGATAATTTCGCCAACTTCCCTTTCATTTTTACTCTGTCTGGCCGTTTTGCCTCAGAATTGCGGCGTTTCCTGCAGTATGTTACAGCTCTCTCGCGATGAACCCACTTCACTGCTTAATTCAGCAAGCCCTGACCGAAGACGATGTCACCCAGGACGTCACGGCCTCTTTGCTGGGCAGCCGCCAAGAGGAATCTGCTTCGGCAGTCCTCATCGCCAAGAAGTCGGGGGTTTTTTCCGGTATCGGTTTTTTGCACGCCTTTGAAAGAGTGTGGGGCAATGGCCTGGTCCTCACCGCTAAAGTTACTGAGGGCGAAGCCTTCCCTGTAGGGATGGTGTTGGTTCAAATCAAGAGCACCGTGGGTGAGATCCTTCGCTTGGAACGAACCTTGATTAATGGACTGTCGCACAGCTGTGGCGTGGCCTCAGCTACTCGGACCTATGTTGATAAGGTCGCTCCTTTACCGGTGAAGATTTTGGCGACAAGAAAGACACTGCCGGGCCTTCGCGATCTAGAGCTTCCCGCCGTGACGGCCGGGGGTGGAAAAATCCATCGCCGTTCATTATCTGATGGAATTCTCATCAAAGAGAATCATCAGTTCTGGTCGAGCGAATCCTTGATTATCGCTGCGGCCAAAAAGGAACGTTCACCGTTGCACCGGATCGAGATCGAAGTTCAGCAATTGTCTGCGGTGGAGCGAGTGTTGGCGCTTGGCCCTGACCTCATGTTGTTAGATAACTTTTCCATAGAAGATCTACGCCACGCCGTTGTGCTGATAGCCGGCCAGTGTGAAACCGAAGCCTCCGGGGGAGTGACTTTAGCTACCGTTCGCGCCATCGCCGAGACCGGCGTTAACTACATTAGTGTTGGCGCACTCACCCATTCGGTGCTTGCCTCGGACATCTCCTTAGATTTTGTGAGGACGCTGTGAACCGAACGATTGATTGTTTGGTTTTGGGAAGCGGAATTGCGGGATTGACTGCGGCAATTGGATTGGCCGAACAAGGGTGTGACGTCACTGTTATCACCGCGGCGAAAAATCTCTACGAAACAAACAGCTGGCGCGCTCAGGGCGGAATCATCTATCAGGCGATGACCGGCGATCCTGAGATCCTTATTCATGATGTCCTGGCGGCTGGTGCCCATATCAATTACGAACCAGCCGTTCGCTTGTTGGCTCACGAAGGGCCAAAGCTCGTTCGGCAGCTGCTGATCGAGAAAGCTGAAGTCCCTTTTGACAAAGAAGATCAAGGTAATTTCCGCCTAGCTCGCGAAGGGGCTCACAGTGTCGACCGGATTCTCCATCGAGGTGATGAGTCGGGATTAGCCATCGAAGAGCAGCTTCTAAAATACGCTCAGAGCCTTGGCCGGATTGAATTTCTTACCCGCACCACCGCGGTAAATCTATTAATGACTTCGTACCACGCGGTGAAGCCGTCGTTGAGATACGAGCCAGCCCGTTGTCTAGGTAGTTTTGTTTACGATCAGGCGACGGGAGAAACCTACGCCCTTCAGGCCGAACAGACCGTGTTGGCAACCGGCGGGATTGGCCAGCTGTTTTTGCATAATACGAACAGCAAGTATTCGCGGGGAGATGGTTTGGCCTTGGCTTATCGGGCCGGCGGAAGGCTTGCTAATTTAGAGTACGTGCAATTTCATCCCACGACGTTTTTCCACCCCAAGAGCCCGCGGTTTTTGGTCTCAGAAGCACTGCGAGGAGAAGGCGCCCGACTGATTAACCAAGCGGGGCAGCACTTTATTAAAGATCGCCTTCCTGAGTATGAAAATCCCGACCTTGGTCCTCGGGATAAAGTGGCTCGGGCCATTCACGAGGAGATGTTGGATACCGGTGTCCCGTGCGTTTACCTCGACATTAGTCACCGTGACCCCACGTGGATCAAAGATCGTTTTCCCTTCGTATACCGCAATTGCCTGACCTATGGAGTGGACATCACGAAACAACCGATACCAGTGGTTCCAGGCGCTCATTACCATTGTGGTGGCGTGTGGACAGATCTTGATGCGCGCACTTCGGTAAATGGGTTGTGGGCCGTCGGCGAAGTGGCTTGCACGGGGCTTCACGGAGCCAATCGGCTGGCTAGTACTTCACTTTTAGAGGGGCTGGTCTTCGGACACCGGGCCGCCGATGCCATCGCAAAACTATTAAAAACCGAAACATCGCGCGAGTTTCCCGAGATCACCCCATGGCAATCAGAGACTCAGAAAGTGGATGCTTCGTTTTTGAAGCAGGACTGGATGACGCTCAAGCAGACCATGTGGAATTACGCTGGTCTGATTAAGACCGAAGATCGCCTGGCTCGTGCTGTGGGGATCTTGAATGAACTCCAGCGCGGGATTGAATTTTTCTATCGAAAAGCAACACTCAGTGATGAGTTAATTGGGCTTCGCCATGCGACCTTGGCGTCGCGTTTGGTATTAGAAGCTTGCCAAAGAAATAGAGTCTCTCTGGGCTGCTACCAGCGTGATGAGAGCACTTTATGAAATTTGATCTCGAACGTATTAGAGAACTGGAGGCATTGCCTGAAGCAGTGGCCTCTGCGCGTGTTCGTGAAATTAAAAAGACGCACGAAAAAGATCTCTTGATTCTGGCACACCTCTACCAAAGAAAAGCCATCGGTGAGTTGGCCGACTTTACAGGGGATTCTTTTGGGCTATCTCGAACCGCAGCGCACTTTGACGGGGGTAAATACATCGTCTTTTGCGGAGTTCGATTCATGGCGGAAAGTGCCCGAATTTTGGCGCGACCGGAGCAGAAAGTAATTCATCCCGATCCTGAGGCGGGATGTCCCATGGCTGACATGGCCGATCTCAGTCAGGTAAATCGCGCTTGGAATTTTTTGGTCCATGGGAGCGGACAGACGCCCATTCCTGTGACCTACATGAACAGCACCGCCGATATTAAGGCTTTCTGTGGAGAAAAAGACGGCACGATTTGCACGTCCAGTAACGCTGCAAAAACGTTTGAATGGGCGTTTGCAAAATCAAAGCGCATCTTTTTTATCCCTGATGAGCATTTGGGTAGAAACACCGCGCTTAAGTACGGCATCTCTGCGGATGAAATTGCCGTCTGGGATCCTGAAAAAGAAGATGGCGGGGAGCCGGAAAATTACGCCGAGGCGCGAGTTATTTTGTGGAGAGGGTACTGCCCGGTCCATCAGAAGTTTACCGTTCGAGACGTCGAACAGGCCCGTAAATTTTATCCCAAAGCTCAAATCCTGGTTCATCCCGAAGTCCCTCACGAAGTGGTGGCAATGGCCGATGCTGTGGGTAGCACCGATTTTATTCGTCAGTATGTGGCGAAGAGTAAACCAGGCGATGAGATATTCATCGCCACTGAGATCAATCTGATTCAAAACCTTCAGGCCCAGTATCCCGACCGGCTGATTACCAAACTCCACCGCTCGCTTTGCCTCACCATGTATCAAATTACCATGGGCCGGCTTCTTTACTCGTTGGAAAATCTCGAGCAGATGGAAAACGTTGAGCTTAATCCTGCGACGGTAAAGAACGCCCGTTTGGCACTTGACCGTATGTTGGCGCTTCCAAACTAAGATTGAGACTCTCAGGGCCGCGGCC
>JAYVQZ010000197.1:0-8582 GCA_043776735.1 Deltaproteobacteria bacterium
CCACTGAGCAAGATTACCGCCGCGGTTTTGCCATGCTGGTCATTCAGCTTCGTTTACAGCAAGGACTTGAGAACTATTTGAAAACGTGGAAAGGGCTTAAAGAATTCAAATCTGTGGAGCGCACGTTTCGAGTGATTGAATCGGCTCGCAGTCAAAGTATCTCTTTCATTTCGTCGAAACCAGGTGCGGCCGCCCGGCCCAATCCCTTTGCCGGAGACATTCGATTTGGTTATGACATTTTTACGGACTTTTCCAAAGTCGAGTACTCCTGTCCTGCGGCGGATATCGGCTTTTATCAGTCTTTTATGTTGGGTTCTGTGACCCGTCCGTACCAAGGCGTTCGTTCCTTTTATTCGCAACTTACGGTGAAGACCGATTCTAGTATTCCCACTCCTACAGTGCGCTACCGTTTCGCAGCATCAGCCATAGACTTCGTACTTTCAAAGACCTTGAGTAAACGCTTGGCAGGGAGTATCGCCACTTCCCAGCCCATTGGTCGTGGCATCGAAAAATCCTACGGGATGTCTCTCTCCTATACTTTCTAAAAGTTACTCCTCACGCGAACAAGACTTCGGATCTTGTAACAGGCGCTTTAACGAATCGCTAAAATTTGAAATATCCCCCAGTTCACTGAGGAAAGATTTCCAAGACATCTTATCTCCCGTGCTGATTTTATGGGCGGCGCAGACAAATTGCCTTTGGTGCGCCGGATAGCTTGACTGCCGAAGTGCCTCGGCAATCATGGGAAGACTTCCCTTGTCCTTGGCGTCTACCAACATGTCGAGAATTTCATGAAGCGTCTCCCCCACTTCCGTATGAGTGAGTTGCTCACGAAGCCAGGCCTTCCATTTCGTCAGATCAGCCCCAGCCGTTTCATATTTCCCTTTTCCATCCCAATGTCGCGAAAGCATTTCCACGATCATTTTTTGAGTGCGTACTGTGCCCCCTTTTTCCACTAGCAATTTAGCGTAGGTAAAAGCGTTCTTTGCACTAGTGGAGATAAGCGCCAGAAGCAGTAAATCAGGTTCTTTGGGGCCTGAGAGCTCCGGGGAATTGGCAAACCAGCTCCAGCCCTCTTGGAAATGATCGTCAGAAATGACGGCACGACAATAGGAGAGGCCGTTTCCGGTGCTGGGATCAGGCAGCCCATACTCAGGAGGCGTTTTTAATCGGGGAAGAATTACCGTCCTCCACTCGGCAATCTCAGAGGAGTTATCCGTGGCGAGTTCACAACCTCACTGAAGTGCCAGGTATTTTCCATGTTCGCTATCCCAGGAGTCATAAAGGGCGGCAAAGGATTGGGGATCCAGTTTCCATCTACGTAAACTGAGAGCGTCGTTTTGGTGGTGTGCCGGCATATGGGAAAGGATTGCTCGCGTGTCTGCATTTTGCGGAATCATGAGGGGGGAGAGCACTTTATCGTTGGCCGCACCTCGCAAATTAAAATCAAAAATAGGATGACGGTCCTGCGGATCGATAGTTAAGAGGCCGCCTTCCGTCGTGACCACACTAATTGCCTCTCCTACAAGTAGGGTGGCGGTAGTCGTTTTGCCGTCTCTTTGGTGCCATTGAAAGTCCAAGGGAACCAAAAGGGAACCTTCCGGATCGGAAAGGCTGATAAGGAGCTTTCCGCCCCGCAGTGACGGTTTTTCCAATTTGGGAAGCGCTTTAGCCGCAAGCGCTTTTTTCATTCTTTTTATATTTTCATCCCCGGCTTCTCCCCGAAATTCTTCAAGCAATGCCTCGGTACCGATCGCGCCAAAGCGGTGTTTCTGGAGCATTTCGGCAAGAGTTCCCCAGAATTTTTTCTCGCCAAGCAGAGATCGGATTTGAGTGTAGAACCACGCACCCCGTTGGTAGGGGCCTGAGTTGTATTTATCGTTAGCTGCAATCTCTGTGTCGCGAATGGCTTCTCCCGCTTTCGGAGTAAAATCCCGCGCAAGAAGTCGGCCTGTTTTTGAAGCGTCTTCGTAGATCCTCATCGCCTCCTGCGCCAGCAGGGTTGCCATTCCTTCCTTTATCCAAAGATCATCCCAGGAGGCTACGGTCACCAAATCCCCGAACCATTGGTGGGCTAATTCATGAGCGGAGAGTTCTAGATCGTGGGCAACGCGGCTTTGTGAGCTGCGAACTTCGCCTTGGAAGGTAATTCCGGCGTGCTCAAGGCCACTCGTATAACCTGGCATAAGTATCAGCGCATATTTCTCAAACGGGTAAGGAACTAAAAGATTTTCAAAGGTATCCATGAATTGGTGAAAGGCTTTAAACAGTCCTTCACTATCCACCGCCAACCCTTTTCGGTGCCATATCTGCAACGGCACTCGTCCAGAGTTGTCGTTTTCTACTTGGAAACTCCCCACGGCAAAGGCCATCAAGTAAGTCGGTAGCGTGTAAGAAGTGGCGTAGCTCATGCGACGAACCCCTTTGCTCACTTCGTCAGCAAGTAGGTCACCGTTGGCGATCAAACGATCTTCCGGGGCCATTAAAAATTCAGCGGCAAATAAGGAGCGGTCTCCTGCCACGTTGTGACAAGGCATCCATTCAGGGACTCCGATAGGTTCTGAAAAGGTTCCCACCGTGTGCCCTCCCACAGGGTCCCCTTTGCGATGGGGCGTTGCCACGAGAGCTCCTTCTACTAGCGAGTTGGCACGGGCCTCATAGTCAATGGCCAGAACAAAGGAATCACGTCCAGCGAGATTTCCCAGGTGAATGTTCAATTTCCCCGCTTCATTGGCAAACGTTAATGGCCCTCCAGATACCATCAGTACTTGGGAGACTTTGGTTACGTGACTGTCCAAAACCACATGAGTTGCTTTAACATCAAGGAGCTTCATTTTTATAAAGACAGTAGCTCTCAGCGTCAGGCTCTCCCAATCAAATTGTCCTTTCAATGTGTAGCTTTCGACGTCGAACGTGGGCGGAGTTACATCGGAGCGCAGTCCGGTACCCAGCCGAGCAAAATTTTGACGGGACTCTTGCTGGAAGAAGGGCTCATTTTTCAAAGCTCCTTCGGTAGCCCGTGTTTCATTAATTGGTGGCCTGGTGCAGGACGCTAAGGCAAAGAGGCACGATAAATAGAAAAAAGCTTTTTGCACGGTGATTTCCCCCAAAAAGTAAAAGTTAGTGGAGAGGTTAGTTTTTCGTCAAATTATTGGAGAGAAACTGGAGAGAAAATGAGGCTGAAGAATTCAGTAAGGAAGGGTCAAAGAACCGAACGGTCCGTTTGCGCGCCGCGCTGAATACCCTTTTTGTCTTCGATCATTCGCACCACGGCTACAATCCCACGCGCCGCGCCACGCTCGTTACCGAGTGCGGTGAGCGTTAATTGACCAAGAAAGAAGGAACCATTTTTTCGGGCAATAGATTTTTCGCCGTGATACCAGCCCAATTTTCGGCACTCGCGAAGTTCGTGGGCTAGGCTACCTTTGCGAATGTCGCGGTTCGAAAAGAGAATGGACAGATCGCAACCAATGATCTCGCCAGTGGCAAATCCGGTTATAGTTTCTGCCGACTGATTCCAACTCATGATTTTACCCTGCTCGTTGAGGGTGAAAATGGCATGATCCTTGATGGAAGCGATAGAAAGCCGAAACCGTTCTTCGCTTTCGCGAATTGCTCGTTCGGCCATTGTCCGGTGTTGAATCGCACGACGAACCGCGAAGGTTGCTATGGCGGCAAAAAGACAGCCTAAGAAATTGGCAACAATACAAATTGATGAATAGATTAGTTCCGTCCAGTTTTCCGCGTCATTGGCAGCGCTTAACTTTCGATATTTGCCGAGCTCCAGGTCGTGTATGAGTTGTTTTGCCTGCGCGATGAGTGGAGTTCGCTCCGTCTGCTTGGAACCAGGAATTTTCCTCATGACGTCGGTAAGTCGCTCTGCCCACAAGGCGTGCTCAGGGGTGTTGACCATATTTGGAATGAGATCGGCCAAAGTCGTCGGGAGTTCTATTCTTGCCTGGTTAAAGTTTTCTTTTGAAATCCACGCATCGAGTTGCGTTAGCCGTCCAATGGTGGCTTCGGTTCTCAGGAGCTGTTTGTGTGTTTTTTGATAACTATTATAGAAAAACAGGAGAGTACTAGCGGTAATAAGAACAAGAAGAGTGGTGACGCCAAACGCAAAAAAGGATTCCTTTCCAAAGGCTCGGATCCACGAATATCTTCGGCCAAAGGAGACCGAGCCTCTATTGTTGAAAATCTCCGGCGCAATTTCGCGACAAAGTTCTCCCACTGGTAAATTGGACTCGATGGCTAAGGCTTGGTAAATTCCCTCGGTAATTGCAGCTCGAGAATGCTTACGTAACGCTACAGCTCTTAGAAATTGATTGCGAGATTCCAGCGGGAATCTAGAAACGGCCAAGAGGGTCCAAAGGTTTACCGTTCCTTGAAGCACTAAACTTTGTATTAAGGACTCCCGAACATCATTGTCAGTCTGTTTCTCGAGTTGTCCCTCTAAGAATACGATTTCGGTGCCATCGACACCCTCCGAAAGAGCAACTAACTTCTTCACTGCTTCGGTTTTTTGGTAGGTAGGACAGGCTGCGTCGAGAAGGTCTCCTCGATATTTTAAGCGCTCAAGTTCTCTGGCAGTAAACGTTTTTAGTTGGGCGGCTATCTCATACGCCTTTTGGCGAACTGATAGCTGACCGTGTTCTATCACCAGCGCCATGGCCCGTTCAATCACTGGATGGGAAAGCCGAAGTTTCAATATGACGTCTAAGACTAATTTTTTGGTTTCATCACAATCGGCTGGTTTTTGTCGGAGCAGGCGGGCCAAAGTTTTGGCAACGCGCGGGTGATCCCACCCGAGTTCCCCCAGGGCAAAGATGGCGTCAGTCTGCAATCTTCCAAATACTATGCGCCCCCGATAGCTGAAATGCGGGCGTGCCGCCGAGCAGAGTAGTTTTACGTCGGAGGGATCTTTAACCCGTAGACGGCCCAGGGCGATTGCCGCAGCACCGCGAACGGCCATATTCTTTCCGCGTCTTACCGCTTTTACTAACGCGTGTTTCACCGTCGTTGCCAGACGCTCTCGTTCGTGGCGGGAAAGAGTATTTACAGAACTCAGAATAGGATCTTGTCCTAGGCGCTGGCGAATATGCCATTGGCTTAACTCAAAGGCGGTCTCCGTCCAGAGTTCGCTTGTGGTTGCTGACAACGGCGGCATCTGCCGCATTTCTAGGTATTTTCTTTGGAGCAAATCCACAAGGGGACCATACAGCCGCTCCCAGCCGCTTCGGATGGCAAGTTGAAAACGTTTTAAACTCAGCGTCACGGAAAGGTAACCAGGATCTTGGGCGCGCAGGAGCGAAAGGGATGCCCACCAGCTTACTGAGATATCGGGATGATTGAGCAAACCTAGGTACGTCTCGTAGGATTGAAGGGGAGAGTCCGATTCCCTCACATCTTCTCGCAGTATGGTTAGGCTTCTGGCATCGGGAACGCCACCATCGAAGATCATATTTCCGCCATACACGCGACTAGAGCCGCGACGAGGGGAGTTAGCGACGATCTTTTGGCTAAGAGGATCTATGTGCTGAAACTCTTTTGCATTAAATTTTTGTCCAAGTAAAAACTGGGGTTTACGCCGTATGTGATCGAGAACCCCGTCGTGATTGAACGCATTGCTTTGGCCAATAACATACCCTTTCCAATCCTTGGGCTTGGCCTTGGCACTTCTCTCCAGCCATAGGTCAAACGTCGACACTACCTGGCGATTTCCCTCTGAGTCGGCTCGCAACGCCCTTTTAGCGATGACTCGGCTCATGAACTCGACTGAACCGTAGATGTCCCCAGTCTCCTTATGGCGAAGTGGAACGGCCTGAACGAAGCCCTCAAACTCACTTCGGTGGGGGCGAAGTGGGGGACCTACGAGCTGCTCTATGTAATGGAGCTGACTGCCCGCAAGAGCAATGGTTCCCCACCTCTCTGGAGTTGCATTTTGAATTCCCCAACGCGGATCTCCTCCGACACAGTCGCCAACTGTCGTGCCTTTCCATAGTCCGTGCAGGCGGCGAGCGATCGGGCGAAACAGATAGACGATCGAATCCGTCCCACCGACAGCCACCTCTTTGCCCGACCGGGTGGTGCGTGTGGCGGGCGGGAAGAGGGTGTGATCGGCAAGAAGCTCGGATTTTCCAGGCACTAGGTCTCGAACGAATGGAGTCAAAAAACGATGTTGTTTTAGCAGAGGTATTACCGCTTCAGTGCTGAATTGCAGCTGATTCATGGTATTTAAAATCAGATCAGCATCTCCTCGGAGCCGGTCAATAAAATACTTGTCATCAATGGCCGATAGCAAAGCATAGGACGCCGCTGCCACCAGCCTGCGATCGGTTTTAATGGAGCGATAGAAGTTGGTTCTTAGGAAAACTCCGGTCTTTTTGTCGGGGCTTTCCTCCGCCATTTTATGAATTCGTGCGAACTCGCGCCCCAAATCTCGGACATGGGATTCAAATTCATTTTCTCGTCGCTCTAAGGAGGCCATGCTTAGAAAAACATCGGCATCATTGATGAGGTGCTGCCGCCATGTAGATAAAAATACGGTCCATCGTTCCGCATTTACGTTCCGACCGTAGGCTTTGATGCCGAGAGGGACGAGCAACGGGATCCCTAAGTTTTCAGTATCCCACAGGCGTTCAGAAAGGCCTGGGACATGGTGGCGGATCTGTTTGAGCTGGCTAATTATTATTTTAAACGCAGCAAAATGGGTTTCATTGCCACCCAGATAGTCGTTCATGGCTGTGAAATACCGGTCCATGAGTTCGTGGCGAGCCAAAAAATCTTCGAGGTTGGCCGCTTCCCGAGCGATAAGCTCGTGCTTAGGAACGGAGATTTCGCTGTTAGTTACGGGTAGCGTGTTGGGGTCGATGGACCCCTCTTCGTCCCGAGAAACCGAGATGTTTTTGGCTGTTTGGCTCATCGCGTTGTGCTATGAAAAGCGCTTTTTCTAAAGCGTGCAGGTACTTTCATATTTCGGCATTTGGCGTGAATACCTGAAGGTTTTGGGTTGAAACCTAGGTCAAGGGGGAGCTTGCCTAATTCTCTTGGGGAGGCTTGCTAGTCTTCTATTATAGCTAGGAGTTAAGTAAAAGTAACCTCAGACGAAATCTCATACCCCGGCAAAACCTGATCATTGAAATCCGGTCTCTTCGCTGGTAACTATTCACGTCCTTCAGATTCATGCCTGGATGGCGGAATTGGTAGACGCGTCGGACTCAAAATCCGATACTCGCAAGGGTGTGGGAGTTCGATTCTCCCTCTAGGCACCAAAAAAGGGAGCCTGCTTTTGGCAGGTTCCCTTTTTTATTTCGTTATTGGCGATTTAAGTGCTGCGCCTGGTCGTGGGACTTTGGCTTGACTATATCACCGTAAATAGCCAACTATTTGGTATCTCAACCGTTTCTCTGCGGAGGCGTTATTAGCCAGAAATCCCAAAATCCAAAGTATCAGTTCTCTGCCGAACGCCTTTCCACAGCGTCGGAGGGTTTCCGCCTTTGGGTCGGTCAGGCTTGGAAGATTGGCGTGCTCATGGCCAAAGGGGCTTACCTGTTAGGGGAGCGCCAAAGGCTACTAAATCGCCTGGGCGAAGAGGCGTTTCAACGCATTAAGAGCGGGGAATGGAAAGGGGATAGCTTAGAGGCGCTGGTGAAGCAGTTGGAGAGGACCACCAAGAAGATTGAGATTGAGGAAAAGTTAATTCAAAATGCGCGCTTTGGAGTCCGTGCCCAAGCTCCCGAAAAAGCTGAGCCGATGGAGTCTGAGGCGTCCGACGAAGTTTCGCAGCCCAAACCGGAAACCAAAAAGGAAAAGGGAAAACCCACGTGATCTGGCCGCTAACTTCCGATCAAAAGCAGCTCTACGAAACAGTCATTGATTTTGCCTCGGCCGAGCTGGCGCCTCACGCGGAGCAGGTCGATGAGACGGAGGGTTTTAACGACGCCGCTTTTCGAAAAATGGGGGAGATGGGACTTTTAGGAATTACCGCGTCGGAGGATTTTGGAGGTGCCGCACAGGGAGCTGTGGCTACTACGCTGGTGATGCAGGCCATGGGCGCCGTCTGTGCGTCCACAACCCTCTCCTATCTGGCCCATTCCATCCTTTGCGTGAACAATCTGTTTGAGAATGGCTCTGCGGAGCAAAAGAAAAAATACCTTCCGGCGCTGATTTCTGGAAAACATATTGGTGCCATGGCCATGACAGAACCTGGCGCTGGTAGCGATGCGCTTGGCATGGCAACGCGTGCTTTGAAAAAAGGGAATAAGTATCTCCTCAACGGAACCAAGACTTTCATCACTAATGGGCCGAATGCTGACGTATTGGTGGTTTACGCACGAACCGGGGAATCCAAAAAAGATATTTCCACATTTATAGTGGAGAAAAATTTCTCCGGTTTTCGGGTGGGGAAAAAGTTGCGTAAGATGGGAATGCGCGGTTCTCCTACCGCAGAACTGATTTTTGATAACTGCGAAGTTCCTGCCGAAAATCTCGTGGGTAAAGAAAACTCTAGCGTGTCCCATATGATGAAAAATCTCAATATTGAACGCATCACGATTTCTGGAGTTTCTTTAGGAATACATCAG
>JAYVQZ010000198.1:0-2214 GCA_043776735.1 Deltaproteobacteria bacterium
TACGCAGACACTTCCCAGAACTGAGAAGTAGCCTTCGTTAGCGCCCACATCAATAAAAGTGTCTCCGGGACGGAGCAGACATTGGATTAGAGAGGCCAATGCGGGTTCGTACTCCCCTGTTTTTAATACTTCGTTTCCAAAGTGAGAGACCGGATCCACCCACAACTTCAAACCGGATTTTAATGTGGTTGAACTTCTCTCAATCCGTAGGCACTTCTTAATCCACTCTCCCAAAAGTGCTGGTCGAACTCTAAGAATCCATGCAACGGTCATGTACAGGACTTTCTCTGAATCGCTCGTCTTGATTCGACTAAGCCGGAGTAAAAAATTATTATACCTCAACACTCTTTAGCAAAAAGGTGTTTTGCCATGGATGGCGCGTTCAAAAGATAAGTGAGATCTCTGCTCCGAGTCGGTCATAAGTTTCTAAGAATCCAAGTGGTGAACGAGCGTCGGTAAGAAAAGATTGATAGAGCAGGCGAAGTTGCGCAGTGCCCCATGGTTTAATTATTGCGCCGACCTGAAGAAAACGGTCATTTAAGCGAAGCCCTCGAAAGAATTGGGCCTCCAACTCCAGCCGTTCCCTAAGCAAACTCTTTCGTCCCTTAAAATTAACTGCCGTTTGGATTTGAGTTCCTAGCACTGGATACCGATCCAGCTGCAGTTGACCCCCGATGGTGGATCCATCGACAAAAGAGGGGGACCAGTCCATTCCCACGACGGCAGAATAACTATCGAGGTAGGTGCGAGTAGGTAAGGGTGGTCCCCACCGGATGTCCTATTGTGTAGCGAGCGTTGGCACCGACGACAATTTCGGAAAAACCACGGGAGGCACCAAAGCCGAAGGTGGAGACGTTCTTTAAGGTTGGCACCAACACCGTGCCCGCCGTCGCCAGCGGAATATCGAGCGCAGGGAAACGATTGAGCTGGTAAAGATAGAAAAGATCAAAGCTCATTGAGCTTAAAATGTAGGAAAAAAGAGCGCCGGTTTCAAAAGTTTTTTGCCATTCTGTTTCTGTGGCTCGGGGGGCCTGTACCACTAGGTTATTAAGCCGGGTAGGCAACAGGGGAGCGTCTCCCTTTGGTGCTTAGAAAAGTTGCAGGTTTCCATCGCCAAGCGAGTAACTCAAAGAGAGCAAGGGAATGGCGATCTTGTTCTTAGGGCTATCGAGAAAATCAAAGTTTCTGTAGTCGCGGGGATTCATTGGATCAGTAGGAGGAATGCCAAAAGTTTCTCCCCAACTAAGGATCTGATAGCCGATACGAAAGCGGAGGCCCTCTTCATTAACCGAAAGATGAAGGTTTCTTGGCGCCACCTCATAGTCGTCCCTAAAATAGTTCTTAGCGGTGGCATTGGCCCAGGCGCGCGCTTCACCGGAAAACTCTACTTCGGTCTCTTCATCTGAATAGAGCCTAACCTTGGTATTGAGTTCGAGCATGGGGCGGACGATGTCTAGTTTCTCGTTGGGGCGTGTGAAGGTTTACCACGAAATCTTTCCGCCAAAGTCAGCGGCAGCGCTTTGAGAGGCCAGCAACACAAAGGCGAAGCTGATGACTAGCAGTAAGCGCACCGGCATTAATTTCCTTTAAATCTTTCTCGATTAAAACGGGACGAGGGAATCGGTTTTACGGTCATCGATTCAATGACAATAGTTGAGATTTGATCTTGCCTGGTGGCGTCAACGATTTCAATTTTTGTGGGGCGGCTACTGCCAGGCTGCGGTCGGGCATGAGTAATTGGACTCCTACGGGACCGTGGCTGAACGGCGCGCACCTTGTCAATTCAAAGGTTTTCAAGGGGATATGTGCATAGGGAAAGCCTAATCCCAGTAGTCAGAGGGGGCTAGGCGCTTTGGGCTAAGGGGCTGGTTTGTTTTGGCCGATAAGACTTAGGAAGACGAGGTATTTGCTTTGGACGAGACGAAACCAAAAAATGATCCCGGTGCGTTGATGGGTAGTTTTGAAGAACGTTACCGCGTGCTTTTTTCCGAGTCGGGCATGGGCATTTCGCTCGTCGATTTAGATCGTCGGATCCTTGAAGTGAATCCTGCCTTTGAAAAACTGTTGGGATATACCAACGCGGAGCTTAAGGGAAAGCTTTTTGCCGGAATTTTGTATCCCGAAGACTCGCCCTTGAATTTGGAATACCACCGCCAGCTATTAGCGGGAGAGCGCAACCTTTATCATATGGATCGGCGCTACATTCGCAAAAAT
>JAYVQZ010000199.1:0-8544 GCA_043776735.1 Deltaproteobacteria bacterium
AGGATCAAGAGGAGTTGGGCAAAGCGGTTTTAGATAATGTCATGTTTGGTTCCACCCACCCCTACGCTCACGTGGAAGAGGGAACACTCTCCGGTCTTAAAAAGATAACTCGCGCGGCAATTGAGAAGTTTCATCGAGAAAACTTCACTGCAGATCGTCTCATTGTGGGAATGGCAGGGCGTTTTGGATCGCCTTTGAAAAACTGGATTCAAAACTCGTTGCCTGCTTTGGCAAAATCAAAAACACAACCGATTACTGTCGCTTTTCCTCCAGTGGTTGAGGGGTTGGACCTTTGGTTGGTAAAAGGGGATTTCCAAGGGACAGGGGTGCATTTCGGTGTTCCGATAGTTGTGACCCGTTCCCACCCGGATTTTCCAGCGATCTATTTGGCCTCGGCGGGATTGGGAAAGCACCGTTCCTTCGTAGGACGTCTTATGAAGGTCGTTCGGGAAGTTCGCGGACTAAATTACGGCGCCTATGCCTACGCCGAAAATTTTCCAAACGCGGGACGTCTGCTCATCCCCCCCACTCAAGGGGTCCGCTCGGTTCAGGCCTTTACCCTATGGGGACGGCCTACGCGGCCTGAGAACGGTTGCTTTTTGGTGCGTCAACTGTGGCGAGAGGTAAATAGCCTTGTCGAAAAGGGGCTGACAGACTCAGAGTTTAGCCAGACTCAAAGTCATCTTCTGGGATACGTGCCGGAACTGGCACTCTCGTTGGATCGGCAGCTTGGCTTTGCCATTGACTCTCTGTTCTACGGAGTGAAGGGCGATTACCTCAAGGGACTCACTGCTGCGGTGTCCAAGTTGGATCAGAAAAAAGTGCTTGTCGCTCTTGGCAAACAGGTCAAGCCTCAGAACTTCCGTATTGTGGTAACCACTTCAGATCCGGAGACCTTTAAAAAGGCAATCCTAAGCCCAAGCTGTCCGATCACTTACGCGGAAGGAATTACCAAATCCAAAGAGGTGCTTGACGAGGATAAAGTGATCTCAGAAACGAATCTGCCATTGACTGAGGATCGGATTCAAATGCTGGGAGCCGATGCTATTTTTCAGTAGTCAGATTTCCGGTTCCAACGCCGAGTTGCCCAAGGTTCGTTGTTTCCTAGCGAAACGTCGGGGAGAGCACTCGTTGAGCTGAAACCTTGAAGTAAAAGTTGAAGAGGGATGCCTATCGTTCGAGGCCGACCACCGCTAGAAACGTTCTGCAAGGCGCCCTTAGGGGACGACCCGTAACGCTTCGAAAGCAAAACTGCCCCCCTTACCAACGCAATGGGACTGCTCAACAAGAGTGTTAGGTAGGCAAAGCCACCTCACCAATTCATTGGCTTTGGCAGCCCAGCGCCACCACGCATTCAAATTCGGCCTGGCTAACCGGCTGAACGCTCAGGCGAGAGCCTTTTTGTAGGACCATCATTGCTTTTAGTTTTGGCTCAGCCTGCAGTTGCGCACGTGTCACCGGGCGTTTGAACGGAGTATGGGCCTGAACATCAACCATAACCCACGGGTTGACCCCTTTTTTGAGGGCTGATTCATCGTAGTAGTCACTGAGGGGGTCGAGGGCGCTGTGGTCCGGGTAGCCTTCCTTAACCACAACCGCCGTGCCCATTACCGCCGGCGGCTCGGCATTGGAATGGTAAAAAAGAACCCGATCCCCTACCTTAAAGTGGTCCCGCATGAAGTTTCTGGCTTGATAGTTTCTGACCCCTTCCCAAAATGTGGTCTGTTTTGGGGCCTTCAAAAGGTCCTTATAGGAGAAAGATTCCGGCTCTGACTTCATTAACCAGTGATTAGATGTCTTACTTTCGTTCATGGTTTCAAGCCTTTACCGGCAATAATGCTCCTTGTCTAATTTATAATACAAATTTTACTGAAGTTCGGTTAAAGAGGGCAGGCTTTTAAAACCCCTAGGAGGAGAAATGAAAACAACCGCACTTGTTTTGAGTCTTATTTTGGTCCAGTTCGCTGTTGGTGCAGAAATGCCGCCAGCGAGCCAAGCAAGCCCGTCTCCTAGCTCCACGCTTTCCACTTCGGCTGCCCCCGCATCGAACGCTGGCATTATCGGTTTGGTCGATCTTCGGCCGACCTACAAGAGTACCCACGGGTCCTTTAACACGGAGAATTACGCTCAATTTGGTTATAAGTTTGAGTCGGGAAACTCGATCTACGTGCGCCAGGAATTTAATACGAATTTGTATGATCCGGGGTTGTCGGAGGCGCGAAGCGGATTAAATGCCACTATCGTTGACGGTTCTATCCGAGCCAAGATTAACAATATTTTGCAGGATAAAGCGCTGGGACTTTCGTTCAACTGGGAGCCGCGCCTTTATGTCCCGACCAACCCCATCAAACGTGATGCGGGTCAGATTGCTGGAGTTCGAAGTTACTTTAAGGTTCGCAAACAGTTCACGCCAACCGCATCGATTCAGCTTTCGGACAGCCCGATTGCTCATTTCTATTCTCAAAATGGCGCTTTGGTTGCTGGTAAGTCAGTGGCTAATCCCCTTGTTGAGAATCGCATTTTGCTTGAAGTGGAATTTGAAATCCCTGGGGTCCAAGGATTGTCTCTCTACATTCCCATGGAATTTGCCTCCGTCCGCAATAGGGATTTCTCCACGAAAGCTGCTTTTAACAACCGCTGGAGCCATAAGCTAGGAGTTTGGCCGGAACTGACTTATCCCGTGGCAAAGACGGTAAGAGTTGGCTTGGCCTACCGCAGTGAGAGTTTCGTTAAGGGTGATCTTTCAGACACTTCGTTTTCTGACGGATTCAAAAAAGGCGTTGCTCAGGTAATTCTTAACGCGTCGTTGTAAGCTCTTGCGTCTTTCAGCCCCTCTTGCTGTTTCGGCAAGAGGGGCTTTTTTTTGCCCGGTGCTTGAGGAATCACGTTATAATTTTTACAGATATGAAAATCATCGTTTCGTTATCCACCCTTTTTCTTATTGTGACGCTCTGGGGCTGTGCTGCTAAGGCACCTGGGCAGGCTTCATTTGAAACTTCCAGCCCATGCGGGAGGCAAATGTCTCAGCTGGCGTCGGGCGTTAGGTTGGCTCGTTCTCTGAGTACCGAGAAAAAGGTAAGCTGTAGCGAGTCCACTAAGAGTATCGCCCCCACAAATTAAATCGCTGTGAGCTTTTTAAAAGCCGCACCACGCCGACTTAGCCTAACTTCTATCCTCCTTGGCCTTGGCTTTCTTTCTCTAACCTTAGCCGCCCGTCCCTGGTCCTCATCACTACCCCACGTCAAAGTCTTTGCGGACGTGGTTGTTGTTCCCAATCAAAAAATTCCCGTCCTGGTTCGCCTTCCTAAAGATCACGAATTAAACCGTGAGGCCAGTTCGTGGTTGGAATGGTTCTCCAATTCCGACGATCAAAGATCGCTCAGAGGCTGGAAACTCAATGCCATTCGCATGGGAAATGTCACTTTACCGAAACTCAAAATAGGCAGCCGCCATCGTTTGCAGGGGATGATTTATCATTGCGTCAAAAAAAGTGTATCGGCCTGCGAGATTCGGGGAGTAGAAGCGTCGGTGCGTGTCGATGAAGCCGGGGCCGAGAAAGTTATCCTAAATTTAGAAGATTGATCTCACCAAAGGACTAATAATGTCGGGCCTAGCGCAAGACCGGCAGGAGAAAGGCAAAACTCCCCGCCAAGTACGAGAGTTCCGTTTATTTCCCATTCTGTCCGTCCCGATAAACTAATCACTCGATCGGTCTGATAAGCAGAAAGGGCTGAAGAAAGGCTCAGGCTGGTGCTCCATTGGGGGGAAAGAGGTAGCTCCCCGCGCGCGTAAACCTGGTTCAACGGAAATCCAGAGAGAATACCGTACCCAGTTACCACCGTGGTACTTCCCAACACGCGGGAGAGGGACGAATGATCTTCGCTGGAAAAAAAGTATCCGGCCCCTACGGCGACCGTACCGAAGGGAAGCTGCCAGCTAACCTCCCCTTTAATCGGAACTTGAATCGGACGAAGCGGGTTTTTGGCCAGCAGCACGTTTGGCAGGTCGAACTGCAAAAGGCCGGATTGTAATCGGAGTCGAAAGTTTTCAAGGCGGAGACTTCCTGATCCTAGGGCTCCAAAATACTTTTCCTTGTCGGGTCCTGCTCCATAAATGGAAGTGATGCCAATGGTGGCGCCGGTACTAGAGCGGTACGTTCCGCTGGCCCAAACCTCGTTGGTTCCCGGACTGCCCACTTGGGTTCGGCTTGCCATCAGACTGAATTGAAAATGATCTGAAATCTGTGTCCCAATATCTCCTTCGGCCGACCAGAAACCTGCGCTGCCGACCAAACCGCCAAGTCGAAAATACGATTGTGCGGCATTGATGCTTTGTAAAGTTACCTCGTCCAGAAAAACAGCGTCTTCAGGATCAATGGCGAAACAGAACAGAGGGAAAAGTAGACAGAAGATCGTCGTTAACGGAAGCCAGACTGAAATTTTCGTCACGCCGAATCCTTCTGAAATTTGGCCTAAAGTCGTTTAAATTCGGCTCTAATGCGGTGGTGGTGGTGGTGGTGGCGGGGGAGGGGGCACCCCTTTCCCTTCCGGTCCGTTTCTTGGCCCTTCCCCTTGGCGAAATGGCCTGGGGGCCGGATCTCGCATCCTATCAGGGCGCCATCTCGAGTTTGAATCTGGCCGTTCTGCTTCTCGCGGGGGGCGAGAATTCTCCGATCCCGGTGGCGGAGGAGGCTCAGCCCCTCTCATTGCTGGTCCTTTAGCGTCGCCTTGCCTTTTGAAATCTTTTAACCGCTCCATGCGCCGAGTTCTTTCTGCGTGCGGGAGGTTCATAAACTGTTGAAAGCGGTCCTTAACTTTTTGCTGCCGTTCGGGGGGGAGACTGCCGAAGAGCTGAAATCGTTGGACGACCCTTTGGCGATCTTCGGAACGTAATTCTCGGAAGCGTTTAAAATTTTCTTTTAAGAAACTCTGTTTTTCCTGAGGCATTGCCTTCCAGCGATCATAATTTTGACGCAGTCGTTGCTTTTGATTGTCGCTGAGCTTTTCCCAGCGTTTCTGAATATCAACGGAGGAATCCACCTCGGTGCATTGGGCTAATTCAGACTGCACAAAGCCACAGATAAACAGAATCAGAAAAAGGATTCTCAATAGAGTTTTCATGGTGAACTTTCCGCTGACGGAGTAATTGGGGTATTCTCCTTTTTTATTTCGTCCAACACCGACCCAAACTCCGTCAAAAGAGGCATCGCTTCAACTACCTCCATTGTCTGAAAAAAATCCAAGTCTTTTACAATCTCTTTGTCTCTTGGATCTGCATCAGTTGCCCAAACTAGGCTCGAGAGGAATAGAAATAAGAGAAACCCATTTTTCCTCAGCGGCTTCATCCGTTCCCCTCAAGAAGGATTTTCCACTCTTCCTCGTTTAGGGCAGTAAAGTCTGTTTGTGCCAACTCCTCTGGTCCTAGGAAGAGTTCGAGGTTTTCTATAAACACGGCCTGTTCGATGAGACGTTCAAAAGGGATTTCTCCATTGCGGGCATTTCGTTCTAGTTCAGCGCGTTTCGTAAAGGGGTTGTTCGTATAAATAAGTAAAATAACAATAGCAAAAACGGGTGCCGCTGCCCAACGAAGTACCCAGTGCCGGCGCGTTCGAGTCAGCATCCTCGGCTGGCCTGAACCAAACTCACCGTCAAATTTTGCCCAAAAAGTGGATTCGAAATTATCCGATGGCGTACGGAGCAATTTGCTCTTAAGCACTTCAAAGAAATCGCGCTTATCCATAGTGCTTCCTCTTTAGGCAATCCACTAAAGAGACACGTCCCCGGTGAAGTACCGATTTTACCGCTGGTATCGTGCTATTCATTGTTTGGGAGATCTCTTCATTTCCCAGTTCTCCAAAAAGACGAAGGCTGAGTGCCTCTTTTTGAGATTCCGGCAGCCGCTCTAAACAATCGTCTACCGCCTGCTGAGTTGCCTTTTCTAAAAGAAGGGTCTCCGCATCAGTGGGCACTCCCCCCCTGGGATCTCCCATTGTGGTCTCTTCCCAGTCCTCAGGCAGGCGGCTTTCCTTTTTCTTGCGCAGATGATCGATGGCAATGTTGCGCGCAATGGTCCATAGCCATGTCGTGAAGCGAGCCTCCTGTTGGTAGCTCTCTCTCGACCGGTAGACGCGAAGGAAGGCTTCTTGGGCCAGATCCTCGGCTATCTGACGATCGTGGGTCATGGAATATAGGTAGCTATAAATGGGCACGCGGTACCTCTCAAAGAGCTCCCTAAATGCCGCAGAATCCCCCTGTGCAACCAGTGCCATCAAGGCGTGATCTCTGCTCTGAGGTAACACGACCGAGGAAAGCAAAGGTTTCGGTCTGTTTTTCTTAGAAAAGAAAATAGCTAACCTCTTGGAATTCTATTGGGATTCGTTGTAACAGGATAATCTTAAAAAAAGTGCCCGTCCACCGGTCAGTCGAAAAGTTACTGGTCGCACCCTAAAAGTATTCGTGGGCTCAAAGAGGTGGCTGGGCCTTTGCAACCCTAGTTCGGTCAATAGGATGTGTGTGGTGTATTCCCGTTTGTGGACGCTGTTAGCGATTGCCTTGTTTTTTTGCTCATTTTCTCGTTCGGCAGAAAAGCCCCAAACCGTGGTCTTTTTTTGGAATGGGGATGAAGTTTCCACGATCCTTCCCAATACTACGATCAAGGAGGTGGTACTTCGGTATCAAAAAAGTGGAATGCGTGTGGTCCAAGCTCACGGGCTACCCCCGCTATTTTTTCGGCAGTTTGTCGAGGCTGACCGCCAGTCTCATCCCGACGACTACAAGGACAAACAGGTTACCTTAGTGATTCATGGGCACGGAGCCAGAGCCTTTGCTAGAGTCATGGCAAATAAGAAAGAGCCGCTGGTCACTCAGGCCTCACTCCTCAACACGGCGGAAAGCCCGTTGGAAACCGGGGAGCTCAATATGGATCGGGTTAAGGATGAGGAAATTATCTTGGCCTTTGTCGAAGGCATCGGCGAGAAAGCACGTGCTGAGGCGATAGCCAGTCCCTGCTTTTTTGGACAGGACTGTGCCACGGTCAGTTTGTTGGATACTCCGCTAGCAACTAGAGTGAGTCGCCTGATCGTGCCAAAGCGAATTTTGGGATTACCGTTATCAAATTTAATTCCCGCGCCGACTGGAGAGACCGTTTTAGCGCGTCTTTCCGATATTTTGAATAGCGCCACTCACTCCCGATAGCTGGGAAATGGGCCATAATCTAAGATGTGCGACAATGTTATCGGATTAAGGTAGAAACCTTATCATGAATAAAATTGCGTGGATTATTCTTCTGTCTCTAGCTTTCTCAGCTCCGTCTTTTGCGCAAAAAAAGCCGACCGAAAAGCCTAAACCCCAAACAGTGGCTAAGGTTTCCTTAACCCAGGCTCAAGCCTTTAATTGCGATTTTGACGACAATATTTTGTTTTCGTCAGCCAAAATTATGGTTTGGGATCCCAAGAGTAAGCTGGAAATACCGGTTTCTACTCAACAATGGGCGATAGTGAAGAACCAGTTAGGCAAGGTGGGGGAGTGGAAAGAACGAATCGCGAGAAAGGAATCTTTTCGCTACTTTCGAGATGATTCGGAACTAGGAGACGACGTAGTTAAACTCCAAGTCGAGCAAGCCTTAGACAGCCGCGGAAAGGAAGCCATAGCCCCTTCCTTTGCAGCCATGCGGGAGGCATTGGGAAACTCAGACCTGCGAGCTCGCTTTTATATTATTACTGCCAGAGAGAACTCCCCTAGTGCCATCCTTAAAGGATTTGAAGTGCTTTTGAAACGGGGCCTTATTGCATCGCTTCCCTTGGAAGAGAATATTTTTCCTGTGGGGTGGGCAGGGCTACCGGAGCAGTTTCGAGGAGATACGGTTGCCGGGAGCAAAGCAAAAGTAATGATGAAGCTACTCGATAATTTGGAATTGGTGCCGATGCCAACAGACGCCACCCTGGTGGAAGACCGGGAAGGAAAGGGAAAGGCAAAACTTCATCTATGGGGTTTCTCGGACGATGATTATGATAATTTCTCCAAAGCCAAAGAGGTTTTATCTAGGGAAGTGGCCAAAGGCCGCTGGCCGAATATTAAAGTAAGCCTCTTTTTTACTGGCACAAACAATCCTGCAGAAATGCCCCGAGCTGAAATCATCCAGTCCAATGGGCAGACCAGAGCGGCTAGGGCCACCGAAGCCACAAGAATGGGGCACCCTGCCACTTAAGTGAAAAAATGCTTGGCGGGCTTTCTATTTGTCTTCGGGCTTTTTCTCAAACCGGTAAATTTGTACTTCCGGGCCAGCCCAGAAGGCACTTTGAGTAAAATGGGATGAAGTTACCATTTCTTGGACCGCTTTTCTTTTGAGGTCGGTAAACCAGCTATGGGAATAAACCATCCAAGTGACCTCTGAGGCTTGCGCTTTTCTAAGGATGGTTTCTATATTTAGGGAGGCGGTAGGGAAGCCAAATACGAGTGCAGAGGGCACATTGCATTTTTTAATAAGACCGGTGAGCTGCGGTTCATTAACAAGGACTAAGAGTTTTCTTGCCCCGTCAGCCTGTAT
>JAYVQZ010000200.1:0-30896 GCA_043776735.1 Deltaproteobacteria bacterium
ATGCTTGGTTTTCTGGAAAGCTGCATAGAAACCGTCTTCACCAAATTGCCATTACGAGATAACTACTTTTGGGGACTTTACTTAAGTGGGGCCTATACCAAAGAGCGTTGCCCAGAGTACCTAAAACGAGAAAATTTTCTCGCCCTAAAAGGCGGACTAGTGGACCGAATAGAGGTCCACAATGGCACGCTTATCGACTTTATGAAGGAACACCGCGAACCCATATCTCGTTTCGTGCTGTTAGATCATATGGACTGGCTGGTCGACAGTAAACAACCCATTTTGCAAAAAGAGTGGAATCTAATTCTCAATCGGGCAACGCCCGATGCCCGCATCCTCTGGCGAAGTGCGTCTCCCTACGGAAATTTTGTGGACGATCTTGTGGTTACGAGAAAGAGTAAAAAATACCGAGTCAGCGAAGCGATTGCTTACAACAGAGATCTCGCCACAGAGTTGCACGCGCAGGACCGCGTTCATACCTACGCCAGCTTTTCCATAGCGAACGTGAACCCCGGATGGGCCTGTTGATGGCCATTAAAAGTGACCTAATGGTCCTTTTTCAACTCATGCGTCGCACCCGAGTGAGAGGGCTTGATACCAGTCATGCCGATCGGCTTGAGGATTTCTACCAAGGGCAGGCTGAGGGGTATGATGGCTTTCGAGCGCGGCTTTTGCACGGACGAGAAGAGCTTATCAAGTCCCTTCCCTTTGAAAAGCATCCAGGGGGTATCTGGCTTGATATCGGCGCAGGTACCGGATTCAATCTACAATCAGCATTTCCTAAAGCTAGCGTACTAAAGAAAATATACCTCCTTGACCTCTGCCCTTCCTTGTTGAAAATCGCCGAAACCCGCATTGAGAAAGCGGGATGGGAGAATGTAGTCACTGTGCACGGGGACGCTGAGACCTTCGTCCCCGAAGAGGGCACGGTGGATTTCATCACTCTTTCCTATTCTCTTTCTATGATTACTAACTGGATGTCTGTCGTCGACCACGCGCTGAAGCTGTTAAAGCCGGCGGGAACACTAGCCATCGTAGATTTCTACGTCTCTAGAAAGTTTGAACTGGCTGGAGAGACGGAACACAATTGGTGGACTCGTACTTTTTGGCCGATATGGTTTTCCTTCGACAACGTATTTCTGAGGCCAGACGTTCGGCACTATCTAAAGAGTCGGCTGAAAATGGTAGAAGACATCACCGCAAAAGGCCCCATTCCCTACGTTCCCTTAGGTGAAGTCCCCTACTTTAGATTTATTGGTGAGAAACGAAAAAGCTCGACAAAGAAGTAGGAGAGAACGTCCGCGCGATCCGCTCCACAACTTAAAAATTTCCTTGGCCAGCATTGTAATGGCTGGCAGCCTGTAATGCTGAAAGGGCCGATTTATAGACGGCTGGCTCGTCTATTAGACCATTGAACGGAACCGCCAACCCCCCGATTCGATTTCCAATTTTAAAGGAGCCCGTAGATACGATAGTTAATCCAGAAAGATTATCCGAGTCGACGTTAGCGATTTGAGGAACTCCATCCACGTATAAACTGACTCCCGACGCTAGCCCACTTCCATTATACGAACCGACAACATGATGCCATTTACCGTCATTTACGGTGGCGTTACCATAGACTGCAATATAGTTTGAATTACTATTTTGCAAAATCATGTCTAAAGTTGAATGGCCGCCGCCATCTCCTTTGAGGATAAGGTAATATCCTTGAGCATTACCGCCTTCGGTCTTTCCCAATACAATTTCATTTTGGGCGCTGGAAGTATTGATCCAGGCTTCTAAGGAAAAGGAGTCGGTGTACTCAAGACTAAGTGAGGAATTTCCCACATCGACATAACTATTAGAGCCATTGAAGGATGCAGCGGTGTCACTATCGCCCGAGATGGCGCCTGGCTGAGCCAATCCCCCTATGTTTGAATACGTTCCACTATTGAAGTTTGTTGTAGCATCTCCAGCCAGAATTCCGCCGCTCTCCCCAAGCCGCCAATAACCCAAGGGTGCATTTCTCAAAACAGTGGTCTTATAAATGCGAGTGACCGACGGTGGCGTGAGGAAGGTATCCAGACAGGAGAGGGAAGCGATCTCCAAGTTTTTTCCCGAAACCTCAGCCGTCAGACTCCCCGTTATTACTCCGCTGCTAATTTGGTTCTGCAAACTAAAATTGTCCCCTATATAGGTTCTTGTCGAGGGGCTGTTGGCAGAGTTCACATCAAAAGAGCCGACGATTTTCCCCATCGATAAAACTAAAGCTGTCGTCGCTGTCGGAATGGTTTCTGTCCCCTGCGCGCGAACCACAACGTCATAGTTTTTATTTCCGTCTTTCCCCGTGCACCACGCGCGCGTTGAGACTCTATCAATAGAGACCGCCGAAGGGGCGGTGTCCATACGATCGAATAGGCCGCCCCCGAACGCCAAGAGTGGATTCTCGGTGGGAATATCCTTACTGCCCAACGCGGAAACCGAGAGGTGAGTTAAGGGAACTATCGAAACCGCGGATTCGCAAGCCCCGTGATAGTTCACGTGGGTGGCCGTCACTTCAAGCACGCCGCGATACCCAGACACTGAAGACGCCGGACATTCCGCTCTGGTGTCCACCTGATAATAGACCCCTAAAGCAGGCTTGCGGCCGGAATAAGCCTCTGCATTACCGTCTTTCTTGGAAAATCCGATGCAGCCCGTTGCCGTGGTGATGACAAATAGGGAAAGGGATAAGAAAAAGGAACGAGCAATCAAAACGGAAAACTGATTTCTATATTTGGCTAGCCACATACGTTTCAGAAAGCCTAGGTTGGTGGAGAAGGATTAGGCATTAGCCTGCAAACGGCATACCGACTGAAATCTTTAAGGGTTTCTCACTTTTTTCAGCAAAAAACCGTCGAAATTCAAGACGGTGCCAAAACCTTAGGCAGATAAATTCCCATTTTTTTTAGGAGCACATTTTCCAAGAAGGCACTCGCCGAGGGGAATCATCGTTTACACGCTGGATAATTGATAATAATTATCAATTTAATGCGCAAGCAATACCTACTCTCCTTTATCGCAGTGGCGTTGGTTTCGACGGCTCCTTGCCCAGGAGCGCAATCCTCCTCCTCACTGTTTAGTCGCCTTAGCGGCTCTCTGGAATTAAGGCCGAGCTGGATTAGTGCGAAGGGAAGCTTCCATTCTGAGAATGAGTTCGGCCTTGAGTATCAGGTGGGTGAAAATCGTACTCTTGGCTACGTTCAAGAATTTCGCGCCAGCTTTTACAACCCCAAAAGCAACCCGGCAGAAGGGCTGAAGCCAAGCCTAGGCGATGGTTACCTGCGCGCAGAATTTGCTGACGTCTTAAGAGTGCTAAATCTTTCAGTTACGTATGAGCCGCGCTTTTATCTACCCACTTCCTTTAACGAACGAGCAGCAGGTTTTCTTGCGGGAACCAGGCAATATTTAAAATTCAATTTTGCCGTTTCACAGTCACTCTCACTCTTTTTTTGGGAGGTGCCCATTTTAGCGGCGTACTCAAAAAACGGTTTTTTGGCCGATGGAGAATTCGCGGCCAATCGACAATTTGAAAACAGAATCGAACTGGGTCCGTTGTTCTCTTTTTTTCAAGACACCATAAAATTAAAAATGCCGCTGATTCTTCAGAGCCTGAAGTATCCATCTTTTCACGCTAGTGCTAAAAACAACGACTCCTGGGTTCACCAACTGGCATTCTACCCAGAGGTACTGGTTCGAGTGGCTAAGAATACCCAAGTTGGCCTTGCCTACTGCAGCGATAGTCTGATTGCGGATGATTTTTCGAGAGAAAACCTCGGGCCAGGCTTCAAGAATGGAGTGATTCAATTTGTTCTTCAGCAGTCACTTTAATATCATTCCATGTTATCAGCCGCGATCTAAACCAAGTCTACTAAGTGCTTCCCGGTAGCTGTCTTCGATCGACAATTTAAATTCTTGGGAGTGAGTCGGAGTGCCAGACACCTCCCGTTCCCCCACGGGAACCAGTTTTGAATCCACAGAACCTTCGGCATAAATAACCGGAGTCACTTTCCATCGGTAAGTCCCTGGAACTGGCTTCTTTAATTCAAGCCCGCCCGTTTCATAAACCATCTTGTAATAGACCTTGTCGTTAATTTGAAGATCCACTCGATAGGTGATCCGCTTGCCAAGCGGTTGCCATTTTACAAATACTTTCTCCGGGATACCATGTGCTGCCGAAAGGATTACCTTCGCCCCTTGAGCTGGGACCAAGTTTTGGGTAGCCTTTGGTTTGACGACAAGTAATTTAGCATTACTCCACTCGCTTCGCTTTCCCTGAGCATCGATACTGCGAATCTGATAAACAAAAAATCCGGGAGGCAAATCTCCTCTCCAAACATGAAGTGTTGCCATGGGATCGGCGATGTCCGTGGTTTCCTCGATCACGATTTTTCCACCTTGAAGAATCTTCAAGTCAAACCGGGCAGCCTCAGGAACCCGCTCCCACTTTATCTTTACCGTTCGCGCCGATGCGCCCGCGCCTATCAGGATTAGCAAACCAACGATCAAGAGCTCCCAAGGGGATGAAAATATTTTAATATGTGGCGTCATAGAAAGATCGTTACTAATAATTTTCAATTTTACCCGTGTTCTATTGCCCATACTACTGAGTTATAATTTCGACGGCGAACTATCGCTCCCAATCCCATTAATCCCTTTTTAGGAGAACTCATGCGTTTCATACGAAGTTTATTCTTCACGTCGTTGTGCCTAATGGTCTTGGCGGCCTGCGGTAAAAGTAGCAGCAGTACCAGTAATTTGACCCCCCGATTCGCAGTCAATGGCGTCACGAACGTCAGGGCCGTGGCTGATAAGCGGGATGAGTTAGCCGCTAGATTTTTGCCGTGGATAGCGGGTACACCGCGCGTTTTGACGGTGAGCCAAAGTGGTTTAGGTAGTAATATTAGCTCTCTACAGTTTTTTATTACCCGCATTCAGCTTTGCCAAGATCTCACTATCAGCGGCAGTGGTTACAGTGCCCAAGTCGGCTGCACCACGGTTTACACGGCAGGAAATGGGGACAATGCCTACGACACCTTTAAAATTGCGGACGCCCAAGCAGACACGAGCGACAATTGGGTCGATCTGATGAGCAATACCTCCATCAACAATTTTTCTACAAAAGGCTCCAATGCGGCAGCGGGCACTTACCGTTATGGAATCATCGAAAATCGCAAACCGATAAAATTGAACGCTCAGTTTGCCACGACCAATTTGGGAACCATCCGAACCTGCACGGGCGGCACCGTTTCCTCGACCGGTAGTGGTTTAGACACCACCGAACTCTCTACTGTGGCCGATATGACAACCTGCACACGCGCAACGACCGCAATTGGCACCAATGGCGGTGGCAAATGGTTTAAGTTCCAAAACCCAGTGACGATCACCACGGGAAGCTCCTATGTTTTGGACCTCGGGTACAACGCGGATAACGCGATTGTCGCTGGCCCCACCGGCCTCAATGGACTTGCCGGCGTTCCCAGCTATTTGGATGGCACGCGGTCGATGATGGTCCCCCAATTGGCGATCTCACCCGTACTGCGTACCACTGCTCAAAAAACAGTGCGTGAGCAATACGAAATTAGCGGCATCACCGGCTTACCTGGAACTGTCCTACTTGACCTATATTATGCCGGGGCCAAAGCAGACGTGGGAACGGGAGCTATCGCTGGAGCACAAACGATGGTCGTATACAGCGCATCAGGAACTTCGAGTGGCTACAGCATTGGATCTCCGTATGCCGTTACCACAACCCGCGGAACGGTCGCTATCAGCGACTGGGCAAGTAACGCAATCGTTTCAGGGTTGGTACGGTCCACGACGGCCACAGTGGGCGGGACACAAACGGTTACTGTGAATAAAGCGACTATGAGTGGTGCGGGCGTCGGCTCTGGCACAGTGACAACAGCGACAGCCACCTTTATGGGTGTTGTCGAACTTTAAGCAAAGCCTTAGGGCTGAGCGGGCCCATGGCGAGGGCCCGCTCACTCTTTCTATTGCTATAAAAAGATTTGATAAGCCTGAAAGTCCCCTATAATTTCTAGTATGAACTTCTGGCCTGATCTTACTCACCTCAGTGTTTCTCCGGCAAACCTCGCTGTACGCGGCATCGTCGTCTACATCTGGGTGCTCATTTTGGTTCGAATCTCGGGAAAGCGGCAGATTGGACAAATGGGCGCTACGGAATTTGTCGCCATTCTTCTTATCAGCAACGCGGTTCAAAACTCGATGAACGGAGGAGACAACTCGCTTGTGGGTGGGATGTTACTGGCGGCAGTACTGATATTGTTAAGCTGGACAATTTCCCTCCTCACTTACCGGTACCGACGAATTCAGACGATCTTTGAAGGGGTCCCCACCTTAATTATTCACAAGAGAAAGTTAGTTACCAAAAACCTAGAGCGCGAACACCTACGAGTTCACGAAGTGAAGGTGTTACTTAGGAAACAAGGGATTCACGATTTTTCAGCAGTAGAGACCGCTATTCTTGAGGCGGACGGAACCTTAAGCGTTTCCAAAGTTGGCGAACGAGATTTTCTCCAGGATGAGCCTAAGGTTTGATTTGTCACAAGCCCCCAAAGGGGGACGCGACGGTAATCTTAGCCTTTGCCTAACTCGAATGTGCGAGGTGGTTCGATCGCGTTAGTTACTTGGCGGCTAGATTTTCTACGAACTTAATCCAGCTCTCAGAAGCCTGTTCGATCTCAAATCCGTAGTTATTTTTTTCGTCCGCCCAAACCGGGTGGGCCACTAAGTTAGCCACGCTAAAATCCCCAATAACGATGTTGATCAACATGCGAGTGCCAAAGTGGATCTTCTCTTCAAGGCTGGCCATCAAACCTTCACGAGAAACATCTGCCGTTGAAATTCTCACCGATCGATTAAAAGGAGGCATCACCACAAAGCCCGAGCACTCCCTTTTAAACCGAGGAAATTTTTGGGTAGGACGTTTTGATTCACTCATGATTTGTTCCTTTAAGATTTATCGGAATGACCCTATAGAAGATTAAACTATTTCTGGCTCCTCTCTCGCTCCTTCCCCCGGACGCGGATACTCTCTAGTAGCGGCTCCGGCCACCCGACTTTTCGAAGCGCTGTGATAGCCCCTTCGTACATCGCGCCAAGATCGGAGGCTGGCCCCGGCTTTAAATGGTACCAATCAACATGAAAGTTTCGGAATTGTCCTGGGGTGGCAGAATCCCCATTTGTTTTTGGGCGAGACGAAGTGGGCGTTGAAGTGCCGTCTGGCCCTAAGGCGGTGGTTCCCCAATTATGAGTAGCAGTTACGGAAAGGCCTCCCGTCTTTTCCAGCTCTTTAAGAAACTCGCTCTCCACATCCTCTCGGATTTCAGAGATAGTCCCTGGCAAAATCTCATCCATGATGGAAAGCGTAAACGGATCTGATTTTGCCTTGTCATATATTTGTGTCATCAACGCTTTGCCCTCAGCCATAAAGAGACTCCTTTGGTCTTTAGGACTGTCGCTAGGATGGACATAAACCAAAATGGTCAGCGGAGTTTGTTCCGCAGCGGAGGCGGGGACAGGACTTCCCAATTGAGCGAGTATCGCAAGCTGAGATAAAGTGCGTTGTAACGTGGATTTCCCCTGAGCGTTTGGGCCAGTAATGATGAGGTGTTTTCCGTCGCTACTATTGATTTGAATGGAATTAGGTACGGATCCCTGGGGGCTGTTAGTTTGCGCACGAACATTATGTAGGTCGGTGACATTGAGTACTGGTCCAATCGCCGGGTCACGATCTAGGATTGTGGGGAATGTTTTCCACCCATGCTCGCGAGCGTTTCGGGCGATATCGAAAAGCATTGCGACTTCGGCATAAGCCTCCTCAATGAGCGCCAATGATTTACTGTCCTTAAATTCTAACCATACTTTGTAATTCCCAATCAGATCACCCGGCTTGAGGATGCCGTTGACTTCATTCACTACCTGATTGGGGTGGCCAGCGTTGCAGCAGGAATCTAGAACCCATTTCAATTGCTGTAAGCGAGGAGAGGTCGTCCCTTCAAGAATGGTTCGCATAGACTGCACTTCGCGCAGAAAGCTTTGAACAGGCTGGATGAAATGCTCGAATCTTGCTTTTGCGTCCCTCAGGCGTTTTTGGGAAAACCGGTCTGCAAATCGGGGAGTAAGAATATTCTTATAGTCATAGTATTCCCAGCGTCTGCCTTGGAATTCGTTGTCAGCCTTTGGCGCGCAGCCGTCGGGAAACAAACGCTTCCTCCAGCTCTTCGACTTATCAGAATCAAAAGTTGCTTTTACCCGATTGTAGAGCAGGCCGTTCTCATCGGCCAATTCCCTCACGGCCTGCTGACGGCTGCGCACTTCCTTGGCGTCCGTTATGGGGGCATGTAAATAGGAAAGAACCCGACGGGCAGAGACATTGGCTTCGTTAGGTCCCTGCAGATTCCGGGAACTGTTGAATCCAAGTGCCTCCACATCGAGTTGAGCGTAGCCGCTTTCGTGAATGACCGGGCCTTGGTGATCGTACTCTCTGCCGATTCTCGTGTTGTTTCGCCCCCCAAAAAAACCGCCATTTCCATATTCGTTTTCCGCTATTCTTTTCAATACGCTTTTAATTTCTTCTTGAGCCTCGTTAGGAACTTTGGAATTGGGCGTGGCTTGAGTGGCTTTGGTTTCGGCATCAAATAAACTGCGCTCTACGAATTCTCTAAACGCTTCACTTTGGGGTCCCAAGTTGGCATGCAAATCGTGGGCTTGGAATACGAGATCAGCTAACGAGGCGCTTTGAAGCTTGCTAGCGGTAGCGCGGTGTTCAGTAGCGTCCTGTTCTTGTCCCCTGTCGGTTGCTTCTTTCGCCAATCTTAAGGCTTCCTCGACCAACATTTTCCTCAAACTTACGGCCTGGTTCGCCATCTCTTGACTACTATTTTTCGCCATCTCGTCCATACGCTGATTAAACTTTGACCGAGTGACAGGAAGGCTCCAGAACTTCCATTTCAAACCTTTAGAGTCCTTCTTTAGGTGAAAAATAGCTTTCAGTTGTTCGAGGTACGGGTAGGCGCTATGGGCAAGCAGGTCCTCTGGTCGTATATATTTATCCAATGGCAGGCTTCTCTGCCCGTATGGAAACACGAGGGGAAATGTCGTTTCATTTTTTTCGTTGGCATCAGAGAGGATGGCGAGCGAGCGCTGAAGCTCGGCATTTTTGGCCCGGCTTTCGGTGATAAAAATATGCTCGGGACTTTGAAACGCATCGCCGGCGATTTGTGCGGCTCGACTATTTGAATTTCCTTTTGCGATCAGATCATTTTTTAACTTTTTCCAGTCTAGGAAATGCTGGTACTCATGCATGACTGGAGGCTCTGTAAGATACGGAGAGAGGACTAGGATTGGTTTTCCCTTTTCGATGCGAAAATAGGTGCCCCCAACCCGAGAAAGGCTGATTTCCAAACCTTCTTGAGTCGCTTCGCGTTCCAGTTTTTCCAAAAGGGATCTTGGGACATTTGCCAATTCGGGGTGGTCTCCAAGGGAACCGGTAATCCTCATCTCAAAAAGATTCAAGCCATGGTATTGCCGCAACATTCGTTTGAGCACGCTGTCGGAATTTCGCGATGCCGCTCGAATCAAGCGAGCTTCTAGGCCTTTGGCGGGCGTGATCTCAGCCTCTCCGTCCGCCTGATACCGCTCGGCTATAGTTTTCATCGCGGAGATACAAAGATTGAGCTCGGCGCGGGCAGCGCCGCTGAGCACTTCAACGTCCCCCCCAAAAACGGGGCTCGCCAATAGGACAAACAAAAGCGCTGCAATCGTGAAATTTAGTCGAACCGGCACGCTCTACTTGTCGGCACAACGGCATAAGCTCTTGAAATTCTGAGACTCCCCTCCGCCTTTGGTGCCTCTAGCCACACGGCGTCACCCGCACTTCAGCTACTCAGAGCTCCAAACTTTGATTTTTCGCTCCTAAAAAGCCGTTAATGCCACCAAACCGCGCATCCATTTAAACTATTTAAATACAATAACTTAATCTTATCTCTGCGCCGAAAAGTACAGCAGCTACTTTCAATCCCAAATCTTCCCATTATGCAAATTGACTCAACGCGTTGCTACCTGCTAAATGACTGCCACTTTCGTAAACAGGTTTTTTTTTAAGGGAGGGTTCTACCCAATGCGATTTTCCTTTTTAGTGCTGCTGGCCGGCACCGTAATCATCAACGCCACCGTCGTAAAAGCCCAAGATCGAGGGGTGGATGCCATCCGCGGACTTCTGGGCGTACAGGCCGGTAATTACAGCTTCGTGCAATTCGATAAGGGCGAGCTTCAAAAAAAATATTTAGATGAAGTCTTCAAGCGAAGTGCAGAAGATCGCGCGTACTTTCAAAACAGCGTAACGGCGATTGAAACCGAATTTAAGACCCTTATGACTAGCGCCATCTACGCTGAAGGCGTAGCCGAAGTTAAAGACGGTGTACTTAAAGTTTCGAAGCGGGGCGGGTTGCTCTGGTTAAGCCAACAATCCACGGGACTCAGTGCCTTTATTACGGCCAATGATTTTTTAACCTCTGTAAATGCCCTTCATCAAGCTCGCATGGCCCTTGAAACCCGCATCGCTACTTTAACTGCTATCCAAGAAGGTGCCTTACCCTCCCAAGTGGAATTGAAAGCAGACGGTTCTGGCCTAGACAACGTCCCTCAATACGGAAACCTAGACTTCGCCCCCATTAAAAAATTCTACGAAGCTAAGCTGGCTGAAGTGATCAAGCTCACCGACAATCTAGATTTCAAACTCGTATTGGCCGACGGTTCTAAGCACCTTAATAAGGGTCTTGTGCTACCGGCAGCCGTACTCCTCTTAACCCCTGATCAGCTCTTAAAAATGCAAGATGAGATCCTCGACAAGCGCTCCTGGGGATTTAAAGCCCACGACGTAATCGATCTCTACACGGTCCAAACTCGTCAGTTCATCCAGGACTTCATCACCAACTACGGACCTCGTTGGTATAAATTGAATGATAACGAAATCAAGAAGCGCGAAGAAGACGCCAAGCAGATTGCAGAAGCCCTTTGGACGCGTTCGTATTTGCGCGCCGCCTATGGAATGCCAATCGGAGCCATCGGAATTGATTACGATCGTGCTTGGTTCAACCTTGATTTCCTCACGGTTTCCACAAATGCTTTGAGTAATTTCCACGAACAACCGGCTTGGAAAGAAAAAGAGCTCATGGGAATTGAAATGAATTTCCGCAACTGCCTACTGCGGGCAGGGGTTCGCGCCGAGAAAATTCTAGATGGAAACTTAGGATTTCTAGCCACGGGGGAAAACTTGCTTACCTTCCTCGGCGGAAGGCGCAATAAGGCCCAAGCCCAGTTGATGATGTTAGCCCTTCTTGGTGCCGATGTTTATGAAGAGCGTTTGATTCAGCGTGCCGGCGGCATCGCCAAAATGAAGGCACGTTTCAAAGACCGTTACTTGCACAACGATACCGACCGCAAATTCTATTCAAGCCTTCGCAAGGACTATGATCCGCAGGCCGGTGAACAGGACACCGCCACTGGGTTTAACCCAGACAGCGTATTGGGCCACTTCCGTAAGGTGCGCGCACATATGCTACTGAAAGAAGCGGACCTAGCCTTAGCGGCTCAGCTTGAAGCCACGGTGAATATGGCAACGGGCGCCAATCGTTTTGCTAGCGAGCGCAAATCTCGCGTGGATGACCTTTTCGGACCAGACGACAAATAAAACGCTTCTCTTTAAAAGAGGTCTCCGATGTGGCGTTTCGTGTTCACGGTCCTATCCGCCCTTGTGGTGACAAATGAGGCAGTTGCCGTTCTCGGTGTGTGCGGAAATCGTCAGTTGCCCTCAGACAAAGTCCGCAAGGTACGCAATATACGGCTCCTTTGTGCCGCACGAACTTCCCATTTCATTCGGACTCCAGCGGCCTGGAGTCCGGAAAATTGGGACAAATGGAGAGACCTCGAAGTCCGTGGAACTCCTGAAGCCCAAAAGAAAATGCAGGCTATCGGTCAACTGCTTCCGCTCATTGAATGGACCGGAACGATTCCATATGCCACCACCGAAGCCTGGGATTGGGTCGAACTGGTTCTCGGCCCGGATCCCAGCTGCGGATACACCACCAAGACACATACAAGAACCGTTCAAGAGAACGGGAAATCAAAACAGGAAACCTATACCACCGAGGAGATGAATACCTGCTTGCATGACGAAGATCGCTCAGAAAGCCGTTTCTGCTCCGAAGAGATCATGACCTTTGAGTCTAAGTTTGAAAGACCAACCCTAGCCTCTTGGTCCACCACGTCCGATGGCTATTTCGATGTGATTCCCAACAAGTACGACTTATTGCCAGGAGAGGTAGAAGACATTCAAATCTCAAACTCATCGAGTAACGGCACTCAAATAACTCCGACGGTCGACGTGGGTGATGCTTGGAATAAATATTCTGCAGATATTAACCTGCGCGGATATGGAGCCAGCGCCGCCTGCCGTTATCAACAAACCTATCACCTTACGGTAAACCTAAGGACCGAAGAGCGACTTAAAAAACGAGGACCCAATGCGTTTAGAATGCCCGTCGATGAGTTTGGCCGTGAGACCGAACCCCTAGATTGGAATACTGCCGAAGGCAGAGACAAGAAATGGCACCGAACGATGCCAATCAAAGTAAAACTAACGGACGCCAGCGAAACGGTTATCTCAGCCCTTTCAAGACACACGCGCGACTTCGGTGATACCGCCGAAGCGGAACGAGTTGAAGCCGGCGGTGGCCAGTCGTCCTCAAAAAAGGCCCATCGCGATTCCGTGGCCAAATCCCCTTTTTGGAAAGACACTCAAGTGCGAGTGGTGCTTTATAAGCTTCGCCCTTGGAACCGAAGCATTCGCGTGACCGAGCGCTTGTATGTCCGAGGGGCCGATGTAGCCTCTGCAGGAAATTATGACATCCCTCTCACTGGGGCAGACCAAGAAAAAAACATGTTCCGTTCGGCAGGCCCCTGGTTTCCCGGCTTTTGGCGAGGCATCTTTGCGGGCCTTGAGCCCGGGGAGTCCTACCAATTCCGCGTTGCTATGTACAACAAGGGAGTCCCCTTCTACGCCCAAGATTGCAGTCATCCAGCCTACAGAAACCATTGGAATTGCAGACTCGGCCTAAGAGGCGAAGACAACTGGTTTAGCAAACCGCTCGATCTAAATTTCACTGCAGAAAAAAATATTGCCGACCAACGCCCCGCAATTCAACGGTTTGCAGACTTTCAGAGGAAGCCATTATGGAAAACAATACGCGATCTCTTTTGGTAAGCCTTTCGGGTGCCGTCGGCATTCTCTGGAGCACAACGGCCCACCCAATTACCCTTTCGTTGGATCACTACCGCGATGCGATGGGATCAACGGAAAAAATGCATCAGAAAGCTTTTGAAAGAATTGCCAGTCTGCGAAAGCTTTTGGGAACGGAAACGCTTTCTTTTGAGCCTGCCAAAGATCCGAAGGGCCCCTTTTTAAAATTTGAAGAAGGCACCGATGTCGGCACAAAGGAATCCATCCCCGCTCTGTATAAAAGTTTCCTTCAAACTGAAATTGAATCAATCAGAAACCAAGAACGGCGGGAAAAGCCCCCGGTATTTGACCCATCCGTGGGCATAGGCGAACAAAATGCAGCAACTTATGTCCTGCGGAAAGAATTCTGCGACAAGAACTTTACCAAGAAATTCGAACAGCTTTCCAATGAGATTTCATCCTTAGTAAGCCGACCGCGACCGACCGTCGCCGCAGGCAAGCTGGCTCGGGCCACGGGCCTCAATAAAGAGCGCCGAGCGCTTATAGCTGAGTACCTCATTAAGAATGAGCCAAAGGGTATCCCCGCCATTCAAGATCGGATTGGTAAACTCACTGACGTTGCTTTTGTGGATGGGAACGTCAGCCGCCTAATTTTTACGCCTGCGGCCGGAGCCCAGCTAGACAGAATGCCGATCAGCCTAAGCGCTCTGACGACCTTCCGCACCAACGTTGATAAATATTTCATTATCGTGCAAGGCTGTTACCTCTCTCATCTGCTAGACCGAAAAGAGGATAAGAAAAAGGGAGCCGAGTCCAAAGAGCTTCTCGATGCGGTGTACCCCATCGCCCACGACCTTTATACCGGCAGCCTTGCCGTCAACTCTCTTTTAAGCCGCTTGACGAAAGGCCAATTAGATTTCCTGTTGGACCTTTTCATTCAGCTTCGCACGCAAGAGATTCCTGTGGAGGAAGAGATGTCATCCGAGGACTTGGCCACTTGGAATCCTAAGAAGATTGCTAGCATTGTTAGCTATATTGAGAGCCGGATAGAAAAGGCGGACAAGAAATCTGCTCAGACCATGCTGGCCGACTACCAATACTATCGCCTGATGCACCGCCAACTATACGAGTTGGAAGAATACTTATCGGAAGAGCAGAGAAGCCTAGAGACGAGAAAGAAGGGGCCTAAGCAATGACGAACGCTTTGAAGCTGATTTTGGTCGTAGGCCTTTCGTTTTCGTGCATAAGCAAAGCCGATAAAACAGCCGAATACAAAGTCAAAGTGGATCAAGTACAGAGTGAGCTTCAAAAATACGATAAGAGCTACTTTAAGTTTTTAGAGCGCCACGAGGTTCAGGAGACAGTCGAAAGCTACCGAAAAGCACTTGGGCTAATTGAAGAGATCGCCAATGATGCCACTATTGCCGACGCGGCAAAGTCAGAGCTATTGCTAACCATCGCAGATAGTTGTGGCGCTCTTTTTACGCGGTTAACCGAACCGTTTGCGGACGTGGCAAAAGAGCCTTTAACTTGGACCGAGCTTTCTCAAGATAGCCGCAGAGAGGGAATTCAGGGATGGTTCCTTCAAGCGGGCCGGTTTTCCTGGGATCGCATTGCTTGGCATGGGGAAAGCCTGCTAAGAGACTTTCTTCGAGTTTGGCCTCTTCATTACGACGAAGGATCCCTAAAACTCCATTGGCCCTTTGCCCTTCCCTTTGGTTCAGATTGGAATCGGTCGACCGCGGCTCGAGATACCGTCAAAGACACCGCGATCTTTCTACGAACTGAACTTGAAAAAGGGGTAGCCGGGGATCTCAATAACTCGGGGCTTAGCGCCGTTAAGACATTGATGGCCCATTTAGAAAAGGCCGAGCCAATTCGCTGGGCCGCCTCCAATAACCGGTTTCGATTATTTCTTTTAGTTCTCTTGGCACCCTATGTGGCAACCAAACCACCAATTGATTTCTGGTGGTTTACTATCGATGGCCCCACCCAATATAGCCTTTTGGTCTCTTCGGTTTTTGAAACGGCGGCGGTACTATTTGCTGGTAAAATTCGTCGAAATGATTCCGCCCTCGATGCGTACTGGAATTTCGATAGAGCGCTAAGAGAAGCTACCGGGCGGCCTAGCACGCGCTGGCAAAAGTTTGTCGTTTGGACGCGCCTTTCCAAAATGCCGGGGTTGGAATTTTTGGGAAAAGGGCTTGAAAAAAGCAAGGCCTATGCCGCCGTTTACCAAAGCTGCCCCACTGCACTCGCCGCTCACGGTGGCGATGGGGAAGAGGTCATCGAAAAAGCGTTAGGCGTGCCTAAACCGCGCGGCAGACGCCGGCAGTAATTCTGCCAATCGCCAATTAAAAATCTCGAATTGTGGCGGTTAATTCTCCTTTTGATGCTTCAAGAATAAACTCATCAGTTACGGCGTTCGTGCCAATCCCTTGGATGATGAACTTTACGGAAAACCCCAACTTGGCCACAGGGCTATAGGGAGTTCCCGCGTTAGTGGGCTGTTTGAAAAGCGAAGAAGCACGCAGAGAATGGAGCGGATCTGTCTCTACACGTAAGGGCACGAACTTCACGTTGGCTAGGTACTTTCCTTTAAGCGTCGCTGCGGAGGGAAAAGGCCTCAGGACTTTGGTTTTTTTGTTGCGGATGGCCGGCGTAGGTCATTAATTCTTAAGGCTTGAATTCCATGAATGGCTGGGCTTAGGAGGCATAAACGGAGGTAGTTGGCCAAAAGAACATCCTTGGTTTTAGCTCCACCGCTCAAACTGGTGTGACGAAAATAGGGAACCCCGTTTTTTCGAATCACTAGCCCTTGATGAGAAATCAACAATCTACTGCCGGGAACGGAATAGTTCGGCCGAACCATATTCAATAACGTGCCCGAGGAAATTTCTGCCAGAAACCGGGAATCCACTTCGGCATCTTTAATTAGATACTTTAATTTCAGATCGAGGAGTTCCTTTCGAAAGTCTCCGTCGACGGAGTCGGTCTTTCTCGCTCCTGGCGGCCGTAGCTCCTGAGATAAGGCAATCTCCTCCGCCTGTCTCCGTTTGTTTTCTTCCTCCGCCACGGGTTTACGAATAATCAGTTTTTCGAAGGGAATGTATTTCAGTGTAACTTTTTGAGGGGAAAGCAAAGCTGCCTCTCTCTGAAGATCGGCGTAGCGCTGATCTCTTTGTGACGTGCTCAAATTCGGAATGCGAATAATCTCCTTGGGTAAGTGTGCGACCCAAGAACTCTTATGCTCAATAGCAGAGACCTCAAGAGTCCCCAACGGACCAGCGAGCGTCTCGGTAATGTCGGTGAGCAATCCCCAGGCTGCGTTGTTGGGAACCCAGTCTCCGCAGGGAAAATGATTTCTCGAGAGAAATTGGTTCTTACCTTCCATGTACCGAATGCGACGCAGCCACTGCGGGAAATCGTGAGCCTTTTGGGAAAGCGCTAACGCGGTTACCGTTTCCACAAAGGTCGTGCAATCAAAGGCGTCGAATCGATAGGAGGGGCCTTGATCGTACTTAGCACCAACGCCTTCTCCTAACGGAGCGGCTTCGTAAGGCACCCCTAAAAACTGATCGCTAAACGCCTCAATGCGCTCGACAAAGCCTCGGTCCTCAACGCCACGCAACAAACCTTCAACTGTGTACTGTTGAGACACTAGGTTGGGTTCCGCCAGGACATTGGCGGAAGTGAGCATCAATAACAAAGTAAGGATGAACATCTCCTACTTTTCGGAATAAACGGGCCAAATCAATAACAGAGAGACTCAATTTTCCGTTCTCAATGACACGGGGCCCAACGGAGGAGTCTTCTGTTATAATTTGCGGCGATGCCGAAAAAAATTTTGAACCTGCTTTTAGGTGTCTCTTCTTTTCTAGCTATTACGGCTGGCCTGTCCCGGTGCTCCCTGAATACTTACCCGGTTCAATTAACCCTTCGGATCGATCCCACGTCTCTTCAGTCTCGCTCGGGCCCAGCCATTTCAGACTTCCAATATTTTGCACTTTCGGTATCAGGTGCCCTGGCTAATTCCTTGAGCACCACTGACGTAGGTAAGCGAGATCTCAGCTGCCTTTATCTTGATGGATTGGTCACTTTTCCGCTCACTTATGCGCAGCTCACTCAAACAGGAGTCAGTCTAAGTCTATCAAGCGGATCCTACACTATCTCAGTGCTGGGTTTTCATAAATCGCCCCTCTCAGGAGCCACCTCGATAAGTCAATTGATGGCGGCGGCAACTCTCCCAGAAGAATATCTTTTAGCTCAGGCGACTATCAATACTGCTTCGAGTAACACCATCGCTATGACGGCCAGCTATTCTGGAGCTACCCCCAATCGATTGCCAAGCTGCGCTCCGAATACTTCACCGATAAACTTATTTGAAATTTATTCAGGCGTGGCGGGAAATCCGGGAGGCAGCGTCAGTTTTAACTCCATTGAAGGGGGGTACCCGCCAAAAAGTTACTTAGCCAGCCCGATGCAGCTCATCTCCTCGCTCCCCGCAACGCACAGCCTCGCTCCAGGGGCTTCCAATCACGCAAATATCTCGCCGGTATTTTCTGGGTCTCCTTCAGGCCATTTTGCCAACGATACTCTCGTGTTTGAAGTTGTAGGGTCGGCCGGACTTACCGCTTGGGATGGGACCAACTGTGGAAGCTCGATCCTAACGGCCGGCGACTATTCCATTGCGGTTTGGAATTTCAATTTGTCTACCTGGGAAACCGGGGGTGTCGTCACCAATGGGTCCACGGTTACCCAAACCCTATCTCCGATCACGCCCAATAACTTCCTATCGAACGGAAAAATTGTTACTACCATACGCTCCAACCCTCATAACAGGCGAGTGCCGGGCTGTGTCGCGTTGAAGGTCGACTCCGTTAGCTTTGCCTTTACCTTTGGTGGTGGCGCCTAGTTAACAGCTAAAAAAGACTGGCGTTACGCTCGCTCAACCTTCAATTTGAGAATGCCGCCGTCAATGTCCTGCTCGACAAGCCACGGTCCGGTCCCTTTGCTAAGACTCTTGGCCAAAGTTTCCCCCGTGATGTAACTTTGATTTTTCTCAACGGCTTTGGCTATCTCGTCTGTGGTTTCATAGGTGATAAGAATATGATCAGTTACCTGAAACTGCTGATCTTTACGAAGTTTCTGAACGCGGTTTACAAACTCACGAGCAATCCCCTCATGAAGGAGAGCTTCATCGATCTCGGCGTTGAGCCAAATAGTGACTCCTGCTTCCGACTGGATCGCACCAGCTTTTTTGGGTGTGCGTTGGATCACCAGATCGCTAAGAAGAATCTTTTCTCCCTCGATCGTAGTCTCCCCTTTTAACTCAAGATCGGACAATTCCCCGGCAGTCATTGCCTTGATTTTCTCGATCACGGCCTTCATTTTTCCGCCCAATCTAGGTCCGAGAACTTTTGCATTTGGCTTGGGAACATAGTCTACCCAGGCAGCCTCATCGCTGGAGAACGAGACGTTTTTTACGTTGAGCTCTTGAGCGATCAATTTAGAGAAGCTCTGAATCGTCGCTCGGTCCGTCTCATTGCGGGTGATGACGGTAATCTCTTTGAGTGGCTGGCGCGTTTTTAGATTGTTCGTACTTCGGCAATTGCGCCCCATGCCGACAACCCGTTGGATAAGATCCATTTCTTTTTCTAACTTCTCTTCGATCCACTTCTTCTCAGATTCTGGAAATTGAGAAAGATGAACGCTCTCCGCCTTGCCCAGACCCCCTTCCAGATTCTGGAAAATCTCTTCGGTCATAAAAGGAAGAATGGGCGCTAGCACTTTACAAAATCGAGTAAGGACAAAATACAATGTCTCATAGGCAGTGGTCTTGTCGCGGCTTGCCTCTTCGGACCAGAAGCGGCGCCGGTTAAGTCGGATGTACCAGTTGGTTAGGTCGTCTATGAACTCGATGACCTCGGGCACCACCTCATAGAGATGGTATTTCTCCATTTGATCGTTAACCAGACCGACAAGACTTTCTAAGCGGGAAACGCACCATCTATCCAAGGGGTTTTCAGATCCAGACCACTTAAAATCCGACTTGGGCTCCCATCCATCAGCAATCGCATACGTCACAAAGAAACTATAGGCATTCCAGTACGGCAACAAAACTGACCGGATGATCTCTTTTACACCCGCCTCGGAGAAACGGAGATCTTCGGCATGAGACGCCGGTGAGCTCATGAGATAGGCGCGCAAGGCATCCGCGCCATACGAGTCTAAAATAAACGTAGGATCGGGATAATTCTTAAGCCGCTTACTCATCTTCTTGCCGTCTTCGGCAAGCACCAGCCCATTGACGATCACATTTTGAAAAGCCGGTTTGTCGAACAACGCCGTGGACAAAACGGATAGCGTGTAAAACCAACCGCGAGTCTGATCGATTCCCTCCGCAATAAAATTTGCCGGAAAATTCTTCTCAAACGCCTCTTTATTTTCAAAAGGATAGTGGGCTTGGGCGTAAGGCATGGAACCGCTTTCAAACCAGCAGTCCAACACTTCGGGAATCCGCCTCATCGGTTTGCCCGATTTTGGAGAGGTGAGAATAACATCGTCAACGTAGTGCTTATGGATGTCAGTAAATTTTTTTCCGCTGAGTTTTTCCAGCTCCGCAACCGACCCCACACACATCATTTCGGAGCCATCTTCGGTACGCCAAATGGGGATGGGCGTGCCCCAAAAACGGTTGCGACTGATGTTCCAATCACGCGCATTTTCCAACCAGTTTCCAAAACGCCCATCGCGTAAGTGCTCAGGCACCCAATGTGTCTTCTTGTTGTTCTCAATTAGCCGCTCTTTGATCGTATCGAGCTTCACAAACCAAGTGGAGATCGCCTTATAGATAAGCGGCGTGTCACTGCGCCAACAAAAGGGATAATTATGCAAAAAAGTGTCGTGGCGATAAATAGCGCCCCGAGTTTTTAAGTCCTTGATGATCGCCTTATCGGCTTCTTTTACCTGTTGACCAAAATACTCAGGCACGTCTGAGGTGAATTTGCCTTCATGATCCACGGGGTCAACCAGAGGAATGCCGTATTTTTGGCAAATGGCAAAATCCTCTTCCCCAAAGGCGGGAGCCGTGTGAACCACTCCGGTACCGTCCGTGGTAGTTACGTGCTCGCCCACCACAATGCAAAAAGATCCCGGATTATTTTTAAAGTAAGGAAATAGAGGCTCGTATTTTAGCCCCTCGAGTTCGCTGCCCTTAAAAGTCTTTTCTATTTTGTATTCGGCTTCTGTTTTGAAATAGGCAGTCAGTCGATCTTTGGCCAACAAGACCCTTTCGCTTGTCTTGCTGTCGATAATTTCAACGTATTCGATTTGGGGTCCCACCGAGAGGGCGAGATTGGCAGGAAGGGTCCACGGAGTCGTCGTCCAGGCCAAGAATAGGCGGGAGGTGCCCACTTCTTTAAAACGGACGGTCAAAGAGGGATCTTGCACCTCTTTGTAGTTTAGGCCAGCCTCGAAATTAGAAAGCGGCGTGGCCACGCGCCAGGAGTAAGGCATTACCCGGTACCCCTCATAGACCAATCCCTTATCAAAAAGCTGCTTTACCACCCACCAGACCGATTCCATGAACGAGAGATCCATGGTCCGGTACTGACGCGTAAAATCGGCCCAACGGCCAGTCCGCTCTACAATTACCTGCCACTCTTTGGTGTAGCGATCGATGATGCCGCGGCACGCCTCATTGAAATTCTTTACCCCGAATTTCTCGATGTCTCTCACCCCGGAAAGGCCCAGTTCGTTTTCCATCTCAAATTCGACCGGTAGTCCATGACAGTCCCAGCCCCAACGGCGCTCGACAAACTTTCCCTTCATGGCCCAATAGCGGGGAACAATGTCCTTAAGGGTTCCAGCCAGAATGTGCCCGTAATGGGGCAAACCAGTGGCAAACGGGGGGCCGTCATAGAACACATAACGCTCCTTGCCCTCATTGGCGTAGAGCCCTTTTTGGATGATCCCATTTTTCTTCCAAAAATCGGCGATGGACTTCTCAAGCTCGGGGAAACGGACTTCGGATTTCACTGGTTTCATGGACCCCCAAAACTACTCAGGGCCGACCCCATTTGCAAATAACTGACGTGAATTCTTTAGTCGGGCGATTGAGACTCCCAGCCCTGGGGTCCGAGAGATCGGGGTCGAGAAGAGGGAATTTGGCATGGTAGGACCCGCGGAGGGGAAAAAACCAAAGATCCCACAAAGCTAGTACAACCCAGTTCCGCTGGAGTGGGAGGGACCATCCGAAGTTTCCTCTCCGAGGAACTACCTGCGGTCGTCGGAAAAAAAAGCCCCAGGAACCAAAAAGGTTCCCAGGGCAATTCTTAGACTCCCAACCAGGGGTCGTTATTTTCTACCGGCGGGCACGCGCACGAATCTTTAGTTTGGTGCTGCCAGAGCTGCCGTACTGTTGAAGCGAGTTGAGGCGCGAGTCCAGGTAGAAATCGTTTGGGTAATAATACCAGCCGTCGTTGCTCCAGCCGGAGTCCCCATTTTCAGAAAAGCCCGAATTGTCGGAATAATCGGTGTCGTCGCCGTAGTAGCTACTTCCATCCCCGTTGTCGTATTCATAACACCAGTCGCCATCACAATAGCCACCGTTTTGAGTGTCGGGGTCACCCCCCTGGCCCGCGGGAACTACTCCTGAAGGAGGGACAGATTGTCCGCTAGGCACCATCTGTCCGCCAGGCGTTGCTGGTTGACCGGTTTGGGGATTTTGTGCAGGAGGCGGTGGAGGATTTGCTGGTGGCGTTTGTGCCGACTTTTCGTTGCTACAGCCAATCAGAAGAAACGTAAGAACAGAAAAAAACAATGCGCAAGCTAGTGATGCGTGTCTCATTGAAGTTGCCCCCCAGGCGTCCCCCCTCATTGTCGGATTAGAGCAGGAACGGTGCCACCCTCCCTTGGGTTCAAAGAATTATTCAGAGGGACAATTTTTAGTCCTTTTCCAGGCGGCAGAATTCTCCTACGCTGGCGATTCATGGCTCACTCAAGACAAAAAAGGGCTCTGGTTTCTTGGTCGGGCGGTAAGGATGCCGCCTTCGCACTGTGGACGCTTCAACAACGCAAAGACACCGAAGTGATGGGACTTATCTGTTCGGTAGAAAAAGAAACAGGGCGCGTTCCCATCCACGGCGTGCCTCACAGTTTAATAGAAAAACAGGCTCGCCTACTTGGACTCCCCCTGCTCGTGCTGCATCTGCCACAACCTTGTTCCAACCAAGATTATGAAGCCCACTTTCGCCAAGCTCTTAATGCGGCAAAGAACGACCTTTCGATCGATTGCGTCGCCTTTGGCGATCTCTTTCTCAAAGATATTCGGGTGTACCGAGAGAAATTTTTGGCGACTCTAGATCTAGAACCCCTATTTCCCCTGTGGGAAAAAAAGACCCCAGAATTGGCGCGCCATATTTTAGCGGCTGGTTTTGATCCACTGATAGTCAGCGTGGACAGCAGAGAGCTCGAGGAAAGTTGGCTAGGAAAAAAATTTGATGCAAACTTTCTAAAGCATTGCCCAAAAACAATTGACCCCTGTGGAGAAAATGGGGAGTTCCACACGTTCGTCCGACAAGGGCCTACTTTTAAAAAGCCGATCGGGGTAACTCCCGGAGCGATCCACCAACAGGGGAATTACCGCTGGATAGAACTCAACGAAACTTAAGGAACCATCTTTTCATTGCTTAACTCAGCCGGAACCAATCGTGCCACCGGATGGTGACCCACGGTGTATTTCTGCGACAATGCAATGAAAGCTCCCACAGTCATATTGTCCTTAAGCGATTCGTCGAATGCTTTTTTCATCGCTACAGTGAAAACAGAACCGTTTGGGCCAGCCAAAGAGTTTTCATCGGCGGCTGAAGAAGCGATGACCATTAGTTTTTTCCAATAATTGACTCCGTCACGAGAGGGAGCTGTAAAGGCATTAACCAACGAATCTGCCACCAAAGTATTACGATCCGATTGTCCGCGTGAAAATCCAAAACTAAAGAAGTCGCGCATCTTATCCATCATGCTCCCCGCATGGCAGGAGTCGTAGATGAGGACCAAACGGTTAAGCGGGCCCATGTTTTTGCGCCCTTCTTCAATAGCAGAACGGATCTCACCCACCTGAATATTCGTGTCTTGCAGCCAGAGCGATCCCGTACCTCCATGTCCGGTGTAATAGAAAAAGAACGTACCGTCCTTGGCGTCCTGAGCCCCTTGAGTGAGGGCCTTTTTCACATCAGCAACACGAGCATTGTCTTCAGCCAATTCTGTTGAACGGAACTGGTACGCAGGATTGGAGATCATTTCTTTGACGTTAGTAACGTCAAAATCGAGCCCGGCAAGGCCATGACCAACGGAAACAATTAGGGCTTTATTATCGCCCCCTGGGGCCTCGGAAAAACCACGATCTCCGGCGAAGCTGGGAATGGCAAACGCCACGGCAAATAGCATAAACGCAAGGTTACGCATGAAAGGCTCCTGAGTTGTTTTTGGGGATTTTAGGCCGTAGGAGGAGAACTCCCCCGAGGGCATTCGAATTCGAAGTTACCTATTAAGCGTAACGGCAAAGCCGATGAAAAAGGGTGTCAACTCTCTCACACCGCGGGAAAGAGATAGCCACTGTTAACAGCAAGTCATAAGCATATGAAATTAAAGGGATTTAATGTTTGACGTGGCCAGTCGTATCAATAAAACAACCACTTGTATTCCCCCAGTGCACAGCCCAACGGGCTCAGGCCGGCTCAAAACCCCGTGGCCCCCCGCTTGCACTACTAGTCCTTCAAGCATCTTGATTTCGCAGCTTGGTATTAGAGCTTTTTATTTTGCATCTTTGGTTTAGCAGCTTGGAAGGACACCACAATGACTTCGCCTTTACGCCGTTGCCTCAAATTAGGGTTCACCGCCCTAGCCATAATCAACCTATCTTTTTTCGCAGCCTGTTCGAAAACCAAGAGCGCCTTGGACACGACCTCAGGCACGTCCTGCGATCCCGCAGTGAGCGTTTGTGATTCTGGCACGGGGACCGGCTTGGGAACGGGAGCCGGTACGGCAACCGGCACTAGCACAGGTACCTCCTCGGGAATCGGACTGGGTACTGGCACGGGGTCGGGAAGCAGCAACCTTTTAAATCCCAACCTCACTAACAACGATTTAAGCAAAGGAACCAACCAGTCGGCATCCTCTCAAACGCAAGCCGCCTGTTATTCCAATTTGTCTCATAACAATCAATACGGACAAGGATACCAAGGAAGCAATCCTTACGGCGATATGAGCAATCTTGGGGGTACCAGCAATTCCGCTCCAGGCTACAATGGTACCGGCTCTTGCTTGGCAAAAAATGCCACGCCCTCTGCCATCGCCAACTTAGGTTTAGGTACGCTTCAAGCAGACAACACATGCGTACAAACTGCCTTTTCCATTCTTAACGCGTTAGAGGGACAGAGCGCCCCCACGGTGGAAAACCGCAAACTGGTGGCCATCTTTTACATCCGATGCAAACTAAAAACGGTTAGAGCTCAGGCCTCAGCGCTTAATTGGGATCCCAATAACCAAACCGCATTCGGAGCGACTGATTATTACCTCAGTAATTTTTTACAGCAGATTCACGGAGCTTTTTAAGGTTTTGAGAGACGCCAACTTAGAGGAGACAACATGAGAACCGATTTTACAAATTACATCGCCGCACTAACGGCCGCAGTGATCTTGTCGGCTTGCCAACGGGGCATCACCTACAACCCAACCCCTTTTCAGTCTAAATCAAGCATTGAGCTAAATAAAATGGTCAGCGCCTTAAGCGCTCCAGTAAGAGCAGCTCGAAGCACCACCCGAGGGGCCACCGTATTAAAAACGGCCAACGGCATGGGAGGCTTTGACCTCTACGGACTGCAGCCTTATCAAAACCGGTATTTTTCCAATAGCCCTGAAGAGGTGATTAATAGCTGCCTCTCTCTGCTTGGGGTACTCAACACCACCACGTCCTCAACTGTTTTTATGAGTGCCTTAATTAAATGCACCAACGTGGTGGCCTCAAGGCAAAATCCCGCTTATGCGATGACCTATAACAATTTGGGAGCCTCCGATCAGTCCAAGTATTGGTACACCGGCGCCTATGCGATGCCCGGAGTTGATTACTCAACGTTCGTTCAAAATTCTTATAATTATCAACCTCAGTATCAACAGTGGGCTCAATACGGAGATCTCCCCCACTAAGGCTAAATTTTCTCTAGTCCAACTCTAAACCAAAGCGTCAAACAAGGGCCGATCCGCCAGGGTCGGCCCTTCTATTTTGGGGCCTATGCGTTGCCAAGCGTTAACGATGGATCGCCCCTCCCCCATATAGCCGTTGTGCCGGATTTCAAATCCAAGCAATGCTGCAATCATCGATTGAGTAAAGCTTTAGCGGTTCATGGGGGGTGTTATTTGAAGCAGAGTCTGATAGTTCTTTTGGTTGGCGTAGTTGTCTCTTTTTCGGTTCAGGCCGGGAATTCTTGTTACCAGGCTGTGAGTGCATCGGGAACGCTTACGACGGCCCAAAGGTCCATTAACGTGGCTCGTTCGAAGACCGGCCAAAAGCCTTCGTCAACGTATGCAACCTCCCACGAAACCAACGCCAAATTCTGGAAGGACGTTGGTTTAACCACGGCGCTTCTTCCTGACTATGTAAACAATGCCTTCTGCTACCAAGGGGCCGCTCAATACTTTTCCTGTATGGCAGCGATCAATTCGCTGCTGGGGCACAATGATGGGCGCCTCCAGTTGATCCCTGGAGCGGCATTTCTTGAAGGAAAGTTTAACGTAAAGATCATTCGAGACATGGGTTCCGCCCGACTCGCTACATTCAAACCCACGGCGGGTGAACCGGTGGCCTATTTGAAGGATCTTCATGATTTTGAAGAGGCCTGCCGCAAAGGATGGCTGAAGGTGGCCAATTCTGGCAACGGCATCGATGTCGAAAAGTTATTGGCCAGTGTCGTTAAGCCCATAAGCGGTGACGCTGAAGAGTCGCTCATAGTTGCCGACGCTATCAACGCCTTTATTCACGTTACTGATGCTCACGGACGCATCATGCCCGAAGAGATGCTCAAAAAGGAAAACGATTCCGACGTGGTGGATGATTTGGTTGGAGTAGGCGTTCACATTACCGAGCGCGATGGAGTTATTCGTATTGGAGGCATTATCGAAGGAGGCCCCGCAGAAGCGGTTGGCCTGCTCGAGGGAGATTTGATTGTAGGCGTAGATGGAGCGGCAATAACGGGAGATCTGTCTAAAGGCGTAAAAAAGTTGCAGGGCCCCGTCGATACGCGCGTGTCTCTAACCATCAAACGGGGTGGTGAGACTAAAGAAATCGTTGTTATCCGCAAGCGAATTGAGATCAAAAACGTGACCTCAAAAATAGTTCAGAACGGAAAGACCAAGCTAGGGATGATTCATCTAAGTTCTTTCATGGTTCTCAATGCCCCTGAGCAGATTGCCGCTGCCGTTAAAACGCTAGAGAGCCAAGGAGCCACTTCGTTGGTTCTCGATCTTCGGGGAAATCCGGGCGGCTCGTTAGATGTCGCCGTAAAGATTGCCTCTCTTTTCATCGGCGGAGACAAACTGGTAGTGGTGAGCAAATCACTCTACCCCCAATCGCTTCCTGACAAGTACTATCGAACAAATGCCGCCGATAACGCCATCACCACATTGCCCTTGGTGGTGTTGGTTGACTCTGGTTCGGCAAGCGCTTCGGAACTTCTCTCCAACGCACTCCAAGATCACAAACGCGCCTGGGTAGTGGGAGAGCGCTCTTTTGGTAAAGGAACGGTACAGGCCGGCCTTCACCCCATGGGTGTGCATAAGGCGCTGGGTGAAATGCCGGTGGTGTTGTTCGTGACCATTGCGAGATTCATGTCGCCTAAAGGGCGAACGAACCAGCTGGTTGGAGTGCAACCGGATTTCATCGCCGAGCATCGACCCGGCGAAATGTCTAAGTCACCTCGGGAAGCGGACATCTATCCGAACGCACTTAGTTCAGTGGGAGAGGCAGCCCATTCAAGCCGGGATGCCCAGGTGGTGGAACAGTTGAAGGAGTGCTTAATGGCTAACGGAGCCGCTAAAACCAATCTAGCCTCTTCAACCACGGCACTTCCGCATGATTATCCGGTATTGGTGGTATTCGACTTGATGGCCTGCTTTGACCAGCTAAAGGTTCAGCCGTTGAAAATAGCGCTTCGCTGATTCGCTTCAGCCATTAGCTAAACAGAATACTTGGGGGCCTTAAGAAATTGAGGCTCCCTTTTTGTTGGAAATTTGGTTAGTTTACCCGAAGTCGTTTTAGCTATCGGGAGTTCCCATGAAGTTGGTCCTTTTTAGTTTGGCCTTGGCGTCTGTGGTTCTTTCTTGTTCCTCTGCACCGATAGCCAGTGAGCCACTACCTTGGGAAAAAGAGAATCCAGTAAAACCACTCCCAAAACCACCTTTGGGAATTCAATCGACTTTCGAAGAACTCAAAGAGCCCCCCACTCCCGATAAAGTTCGCCTTGGCCGTTGGCTCTTTTATGACAAACGATTATCGAAGGATAACTCGGTTTCGTGCGCTACCTGCCACCGGCCGGAAAATGCATTTTCAGAACCCACTCCTGTCTCCACAGGAATTGGTAGCCAAAAAGGTGACCGTAAGGCCCCGTCGTTTATCAATTTAGCCTGGACGCTCTACCCCAACTTCTTTTGGGATGGCCGAGCCGACTCTCTGGAAGCTCAGTGCCTTGGGCCTATCGCTAATCCCAAGGAAATGGGCAGCTCCCCCGAAGCTCTTGTGACGACTTGCGGGAAAATTCCAGGTTACGCAAAATATTTTAAAGAAGCCTTTGGTTCGCCAGAGATCACCAAAGAAAAAATCGCCAAAGCGATTGCCGATTACGAGCGCACTCGGATGAGCGGCAATTCCGCCTGGGACAAATGGAAAGCAGGCGATGAAAAAGCGGTTCACGCTGATGTTAAAAAAGGGGATGCCCTTTTCTTTGAGAAGGCCGAATGCAATCAATGCCACCTCAATCAAAATTTTACTGACAGTCTGTTCCATAATTTGGGTGTTAGCTGGAACGTGAAGGGAAAGAAATTGCCTGATGGTGGCCGTTTTGAATTTACCAAGAAAGAGGAAGACAAAGGGGCTTTCAAAACACCTGGGTTGAGAGACGTTTCCAAACACGCGCCCTATATGCACGACGGCTCCATGAAAACTTTGGAAGAGGTAGTGCAGCACTACAATAAAGGGGGAAATAAGAATCCCCATCTTGACCCTAAAGTCCGTAAACTAAAGCTTTCTAAAAAAGAGGTCGGTTATTTAGTCGCGTTAATGAAATCCCTCGATGGCGAGGGTTATCAGGATACGGCGCCCACTTCCTTTCCTCAGTGAGATGGTATGAAGGCTGCTGATTTTTCCGACCTAGGGAGATTTGAAGTGATCATGGAGCAACTCATGCTCGGCGATCGCGTCAATCCGGATGATAAGAAACCGGTGGTGGTCAAGGTGGTTCGCGATAAAAAAACACAACGAGCCTATCAAGTGGACTTTCGAAACAAAGAATACCGCGACTCCCGTCACGTCCTTGAGCCCTATAGCGATTGGAAAAAGTTAGAAGGTTGAGACTCCCAGGCCCCATGGCCTGAGAGATCTTTGGAAAGTGATTTGTCACAAGCCACGGAGTGGCCGGGCGGCAATCTCAGTCGGAGAGTCTCTCGATTGCCATTGCCATTTCGGCCGACTGAGGCCGCCAGGCCTTACGGCCTGTGAGAACAACCGCCCGCAAATTGGCGCCCGGTGACGAATTTTGCCTGCATGCCCCCTCCCCATTGCCTGTATTCAGCCTGAGAACACGTTGGCGCGCCGATTGCTTTGTACCAAACTCGAGTAGAGCCTGTGGTGGGGGGAAAAACCGAATATGAAATACACTTCAAAAATTACAACTCGGTTAACGTCGGCCCTTACGGTGTTCGCACCTCTCTTCTTTGCCTTTCTGCTGACGGCCTGTAACTTTCAAAAACAACCCGAACGCATCTCTTTAGAAATTCCCAATGGTTACGCTCCTGCTCGCGTAGCCCGAGAACGAACTTGGGAAGAGACGGCCACGAACGCCGAACGGCTCGCCTTTAGCGGCCCGGTGGACACCACTCCAAACGTGGCACCTCCGGCGGCGACCGCGCCCACTCCGCTGGTTGCCCTTCGACCGGTACCTAAACTAGAAAAAGTTGCTTCGAAATCGCTAAAGCGCGTGGCTTTTAAGAAAGTGAATTCTAAGAAAAGGCTGGCCTCAACAGCAAAATACTGGAAGCCCGTTCGGTCAGCAAATAAAAAGGTGGCTATCCGAAATAGCTACCCCAAGAGACTCGCCAGTAATTTCTAATGATTTAAAATAAAAAAGGGCGGGGACAAAGTCCCTGCCCTTTTTTATTTTTTGTTGCTCACCGATTAAAGAGCGAAATGAAGTCCAGCCAGTATGTGAACTCCCCGACTCTTGATCGTGGCAATGCCACCGGTATCGTTAGTATCAGTTAGCCCGAGCGAATAACGAATATCGGCTACAACAGCGATTGCCGGCGCGATTTCAATCTCAACGCCTCCGCCACCATCCGCTGTGATTTCAAAAGTCTTAGACCCGGTACCTTCGACACGAAGGGCAAGAGCCGGGCCCAGAACAAGAAACGGCTTTACCACTGGTATATCAAATTTCAATTTTCCCAATAGCGGTACCGCAAGATAATTAGCCCCGTATTTTCTCACATAGTTAAATTCCGGCTGAAAGTGAAACATATCGCCCTTAGATTCGTAAAATACACCCAACATTAGTTCCGTGGACGAGGATTTTACGGCAACCGGCGAGGTGCTAAGACTGGCCAGGTTAATACCCCCATGCACGCCAACGCCAGCCTTTGCCATAGGAACGGCGAAAATCATTAATCCAACGACCACACTTAAAATTGCTTTCATTTTTTCTCCCTTAAAAAAAGAGTAATAAGGAATGCACTTTAAAGCGCAGTTTTAGCGATGTAAACGAGCGGCCCGAGGAATTCATTGAGCATTTGGCGCCGAGCGTTATCCGACTTTTTTGGCTAAGGTGGGGTAGGTAAAATCGATCTTTCGAAATACTTTGGATTCTATAAAGACTTTAAGGATGCGAAGGTCGAGTTTTCCCTGGGCGGCCTCTTCTTCCAGAATCACAAGCGCCTTCTCTGCCGGAAGCGCTTTCTTATACGGGCGATCGGCGGCGATGAGTGCATCAAAAATGTCACAGATGGCCATGATGCGAGATTGCATCGGGATGTCTGCCGCTTTTAACTTTCTGGGGTACCCGCTGCCGTCGAGCTTTTCATGATGACAGAAAGCAATCTCTGGCAGGTTAGCAAAATCGCTCGTCCAGGGAATCTGTTGGAGAAATTGGTAAGTGCTCGTCACATGACTTTCTACTTCTAGACGTTCCGCCGTGGAGAGGGAGCCTCGGCGAATGCTTAGCGAAAGCACCTCTTCCGGTTCGAGCAACAAGGCTTTTCTGCCTTCTAAAAGCGGCAATTCAATCTTTTGTAACTTGAGCAGCGCCTCTGTCTTGTCCGCATTGACCACGGTGGGCTGATTGATCTC
>JAYVQZ010000201.1:0-2202 GCA_043776735.1 Deltaproteobacteria bacterium
GGGGAAATCCGACGACGACTAACGGAAGCGTAGCGGTAAACCCGTAGCGAGCGTAAAGTTGACGGCGTCGCTCTTCTTTATTTTCAAAAATCTTTGTAAGTATTTCGTCGTTGATCGTTCCCGTAACAATAAGCCCAGAGTGGGAGACTCCCAGTCGTCCGTAGAGGGCGGCCATCGCCTCGCTTTCCACGCACACCTTGCGATTTTTTTCCGAGTTAAGTACCCACGGGTTCTTCGGAAAATGACCTAGGAGCGCCATCGCAAAAATTTTTGGCGGAGCCAATAGGAGCAAGACCCTGTCTCCCCATCGCCTCGACCACTTTTGGCCAAACCAATAGAGCAATTTTCCAGAAAGACTCCGCCAGGGCCGGGAGAGGCACGCACCGCCTGCCATCTCCTTGGGATTGGGGATCGTGTAGGGGTAAATAACCACCGGCATATCTCTTGCCGCTCGTGCATAGACAAAGCTGTCGAGCAGCACATTTTCTTCGCCGAGGATCACCGACACAAATTTCTCGGACCTAAGCCACCCGGTCAGGTACTTTATTTTTCGCCGGTAAAAAGAAAATTGAAAGTGGGTGCCAGATACCGCCTCGGTAAGCAAAAGCAGGGTGCTGCGCCCCGGTAACCGGGCGAGCCGCCGCCAATTGAGCAAACGTCTAAAAACAGTCAAAACCGGTATAGCCGGGGTGTTTCGGAAACTTTGAAATGGAATAAGGGAGTAGGGAATGGCCATCCGTTTACAGTCGGCAATGGCGCTGGCAAAAAAAACCTCGGGATCGTAGCCGTCCCTGTCGAACAGCAAATGGCCGTGGATGGCGGAGGTCATCCTAAGATCGGTCAATATCCTTTTGAACTCTCCGTAGTGCGCAACTTCATTGCAGATAAAGAGGACAGGCGGCAGGGTAGACACGGCTGAGAAGCTAGTCGACAGTGCGAACTCAAGTCAAGAAACGACACCCTGCCAACCTATTAGGGTCATTTCTCGAATGAGAGCTCACCGGAATCTTTTAGTTTTTTAATAAATTCACGAGAGGACTGCGGGGTGAGATGTGAGTCGTCAATAAGTAGAGGCATCCCATTAGAGCTAAAGTGAGTGCATTTTTTTTTGTTGCCGTTACAAAGAGTGTCAATAGCCGAAATGTATTGAACTTTAAGTACCCGTTAAGGATTTCTTCAAGAATCTATCACAATCAAATTGTTCCTCGGTAAGTGCGGCATTAAATTGAGAAGTAAAGAAATTTCTATTTCCCCGAGAGTTACGAAAAATTTTATCCATTGAAGGTCGATAATAATGTATCGGTCCCATGAGAATTATTTTATTTTTTTGTTTTTCTGAAAGCGGGACAATGGTTTTAAATATCTCCTCAGAATCTGATAGTGCATCTACGCGTGTAGAAAATAGTATGTAATCAAAATCTAGGTATTGGAAATTTGTTACCAGTGAATTGTATATTTCCATACACGTTTTCCTCACGTTCGTTAACGCTGTTAGGCCCGGAGCGCAACTGTCTGAGGCAATTAAGTCAAAGTTTATTTCTGGGTAATTGAGACGTAGACTGCCGAGCAGTTGGGCAGCGTGTGAGTCGCCAATAAGCACTACATTTATTTTTGCCCGGTCAATTTTTAAGCAGTTATTTTCATAAAATATTTTAAACGCAAAGTTAGAGCTTACCCAACAGACGCCTTTCTCGTTCAATTTGAAGAATTCGGCTGTGTCGCGTGCGTTTTGAGCATCATAGGCCACGGCCCTTGAGTTATCGTTTCTTGCCCAACCGGTTTTCGCTCCATGAGCTAAAGCTAGGAATATGACTGCAGAGGTCAGAATCCAAGATGAAAACACCTTCTTAAAACTTGTTTGCGGCGTGTTCAAATTTTTTCGGACACGCCAGGGGGCTTCTATAAATCTCTGCATAAGCACAGCCAGTAACAGAGAGCCGATGAAGAGATAAATTTGATCGTAAAAGCGGATTGGGTTTAAAAAGTAGTATTGATAAAAAACGAACAGTGGCCAATGAATCAGGTAAAGAGAGTAGCTAATTAGCCCAATTTGTTTTGGCAAATAACTAGAAAGAAGTAGTCGATTTAATTTAGAATGAGCTGTCCAAATAACTAGGCTTGTGCCCACGCAAGGCAACAAGGCAATCCACCCGGGGAACAAAGTTTTTTCGGAAAAGCTTATGACGGGATACAGGATTGAGA